>JAJYNT010000344.1 GCA_021786215.1 Chloroflexota bacterium
CGGTTCCGACGATAAGCTGCTGCGAACGTGGGCAATTGCCGTTTCCACTACGTTCGACGCTCCTCACGTCGCCCTTGGGCCGAACGGCGAGATCTATGTCAGCAACCCGAACGGGGGGACGATCGACATCTACGACAGTCAGGGCGATTCCATCGGGCGTGTGGGCGGCCCCGGGGGCGGCGATGCGCAGTTCGGCCTGCCAACCGGCGTGCAGGTTGACGCTCAAGAGCGGCTATGGGTGGCTGATACCCGAAACAAACGGGTAGAGATGTGGACGATTCGGTGAGGTGACTCAGAGGGAGTGACTGATCTATCGAGCTCAACCAGGGGCCATGAGGACGGCAGGACCGCGGATTCTGGGGAGAATTCCGGCAAGGCAGGGTCAGTCCGCTTATCGCGCCTCCTTGACCGAACTGCACCCTTCCTTCTTCTTCTGTCTATGTTGGGACCAGCCGCAGGGCAGTATGTGCTGGTGTCTCATAAGAACGGGGTGATTGCGGCGGCGCTGTACGGCGTTGGGATCGCGCTGTTTCTCTTGACTGTGGGGGTAGAGCGGTGCATATCCGCTCGACCGACCTTCGCCGGAAGTCGAATTGCAATCACCACCGTGTCCGATAGGGTTGGACTTGCCTCCATATCCGCCCTGGCCATGCTAGTGTCGGTCGCAACGGTGACCACCTCCAGCACCACGGGGATCAGTCTCGTTGCGTGGGCGCTCAGTCTAGCTATGGCCGTGGCGGCAGCCGCGATCCCCGAGCAGTTCAGTTGGCTCGGAGGGCTTAGCCGTTGGCGGGTCCGGTGGGCCTGGCCTCGATTGACCAGGGAGCTGGTCCTCTTCGCGGTGATCGTTCTCGCGGGCGCTGCTCTTCGGCTGTACAACCTGGAGGGATACCCGAGCGGCGTTCACGGGGACGAGGCGGAGTTCGGCTTGATAGCACAGTCCATTCTCGAAGGGAGGGGCCCTAACCCATTTGGGGTCGCCTTCTTGGGTGATCCATCCATGTTCCTCTTCGTCGAGGCTCCCTTCGTGGCGCTCTTCGGTCATACCATTTTCACTATTCGTCTCTGCTCCGCTCTGGCGGGTGTGTTGACCCTGCCGGCTTTCTACATCTTGTTGCGACGACTATTTGGGGTGCGGCCGGCGTTGTTGGGACTCGCCCTTCTGGCAGGAAGCGCGGTCCACATCAACTACAGCCGAATGGCTCTGAACATCCCAGAGGTGGAACTACTGGCCTGCCTCGCCATCTACTCGCTGTGGCGGGGTCACCGCAGCTCAAGCCGTTTGTGGTGGTTCTCCGCAGGGGGGTTGGCAGCCCTCTCGGTCTACTTCTATTTTGCGGCCAGAATTCTCCCGGTCGTTCTGGGAGCATACCTCCTGTACCTGATGGTTAGTCGGCGAGAGGAGCTGCGGGCCACCCTGGTTGGCAGCGGTTGGGTCCTCCTGGGTGGGGTGATGACTCTGTTGCCCATGGGGGTGGTATTGGCCAGCAAGCCTAGCGATTTCACGACTCACATGACGGACCGTCTGATCTTCAGCAACTGGAGCCATGCGGCTGGTGGAGGAGGAGCAGGTTCGGTGAACCCTGGGGCCGTACTCATGGAGCAGTTCAGGGTGAACCTGCTAGGTTTTGTGAGCATACCGGATTCGGGGTTCTACGCCTTCGCCGCATCGCCCATTCTCTCTCCGGTTCTCGGTTCCCTGTTTCTTCTGGGGCTCGTGCTGATGTTAGCCAGGATCCGGGACGATCGGTTCGCGCTCCTAGCCCTTTGGTTCTGGCCCGTGCTGCTGGTTAACGGCGTCATCACCATCGATCCTCCCCAATCGGGTCGTGTCCTGCAGGCGATTCTTCCTGCCCTCGCGGGGGTGGCCCTAGTGTTGGAATGGGCGCTGACCTTGGGGGAGAAGCTGTTCAGCCCGCGACTATCCCCTCTGCTGCTGGCTGCTGTAGCGCTGGTGCCGCTGGCGGCTGGATACGTTGACGATGCCAACTTCTTCGGGCCAGCCGCGGAGGCGAGGCCCTGGGAAGCCGGAACGATGCAGGCTCGCTACGTTGCATCCCTCGGGCCCGGCTATCGGGTCTATGGAGCCGGGATGCCCGCCATCTACATAAACCACAGTATTACGAAGTTCCTGTCTCCAGAGGTGGAGGCGGTGAACCTCCACAACCCTGCTGCCATGCTCCCATTGGCTGCTCCGCCCGACGAGGATGTCGCCTTCCTCGTCTATCCCAATATGGTCGGTTACTTGCCTATGATCCTCTCCCTTTACCCAGGAGCCGAGGTGGAGCCGCAGTTGGGACGGGGTGGTCAGGTGGTGTTCATGGCCGTTAAGGTGCCACGGACGGAGATCGCTCGCTGGCAGGGACTTTCGGCTCGATATGATGGAGATTACAGGCTGGAAACCGACGCGGGCGCGCTGGGAGGGGGGGCTGCAAGCTACCCGACCGATGCCATCTGGACCGGCAGCTTGTATGCGGAACAGGAAGGCGGATACCTATTCCAGCTGGGTGGCAGTGGATCTGATCTGCTGGTGGACGGAGTAGACCTGGGAAAGGGGGGGGAGCGGCTCCTGTCCGTGGGATGGCACTCCCTGGATGTGAAAGGCCGGCTGAGTGCACCCGAGTCGAGGGTCGTGCTGAAGTGGCGTCCTCCGGGCCAGCAGTTGGCATCTATCGCTGCCCGATGGCTTGACGGCCGGCCGATTTGGGGCAATCTTGTAGGGCGAGTGGTCGATCAGGCTGGACAGGTGGTGGAGCGAAGAGACCGAGCCATCGGTTTTCGTAATATCTCCGATCTCAGCCACGGCCGTCGTCCGGCGACCTTCAGTTGGGATGGCACCCTGAAAGTGCCCACTTCTGGCAGGTACGATCTCACGCTGAACTCGGCGGGAGACGCTGAGGTCAGACTGGATGGAGAGAGCGTGGTAGCCAATCGTAGGAACAACTCCGGCATGGTGGCTACCACGTCCACTCTGAACCTGTCGGCAGGTGACCATCCGATATTGATACAGTATCTGTGGAGTCAGGAGGTTGGCGTCCTGGAATTGTCGTGGGCGATGTCGGGAGACCGTCCCGTGATCATTCCCCCCGAGGCCTTTGGGCCGCCGCTGCGGTAGAGCTTTTGATAGAGCATCTGATAGAATAGCCGCCATGATTACCACCGAACCCAGTAAGTCACAAACCTCCTTTGCGCCTCCATCCCTCTCTGTTCGCGCTCGTCTGGCCCTGGCCGCGATCCTGGTTGTTGCTGCCATCGTCCGGTTCTACGGTCTCAACTGGGACGAGAACCAGCACCTCCATCCCGACGAGCGCTTCATCGTCATGGTGACGATGGACAGGATAAGTTTACCCTTCCCCAACATCGGGGATGCTCATTTAGGTGACCCTCGCCGCAGCACCCTTAACCCTCGGTCGGCCGATCCGGCCACCGGGCAGCCTCGAAACTTCGCGTACGGTTCATTGCCTCTCTACCTTGTGAAACTGTCCGGCCACATTCTTTCCCCGTTCTGGCCCGCCGCCAACGGCATCGATGGGCTAACCCTCCTCGGCCGTGTATGGTCCGCTCTCTTTGACCTTGGGACCATCCTGGTGGCCTTTCTGATCGGCAGACGGCTCTACGGTGTTGCGGCGGGCTTGTTGGCGTCGCTGCTGCTGAGCCTGACCGTGCTCGATATCCAGCTAGCTCACTTCTACGCCTCCGACACACTGCTAACCTTCTTCCTGATGCTCACCCTGCTGCTGGGGCTGCGGGTCCTGGAGAAACCGTCGGAGGGTCGAGTCATGCTGATGGGCGCCGCGGCGGGATTGGCAATGGCGTGCAAGGCGTCTGCAGCACCTATTCTGCTGCCGGTGGGGCTGGCCTGCCTGCTGGCCGGTCGTCGCAATGAGGACGGCGAACCTACACGCCCCTTCCAGTTTCCGGCCATCAGCGCGGCGGCTCTCTCGTTTCTCGTGGCTGCCGTAGTCTTCCTGCTGTTTCAACCATACGTATTGTTGGATCCACAACCGTTCATCCGCGACATCCAGGCCGAGGGCGACATGGTGCGGGGGATCACAATCCTTCCCTACACCATTCAGTACCTGCGAACCCCCCCGGTGATTTACCAGATCGGCACCCTTTTCTTCTGGACCGCCGGCCCCGCGCTGACTTCGGCGGCAATCGCGGGCTTTCTGCTGTTCGTCCTACGTCTGGTCCGTAGGCCGTCGGCCGGCGAGTGGGTGTTGGCGGGCTGGCTCCTTCCCTACCTGGCCATCAACCTCAGTTTCCAGGTCAAGTTCGCCCGCTACATGCTACCGGTTGTGCCGCTTCTGGTCATCCTGGCCGCGGCCGGTCTGGTCGCCTTTGCCGGCCGATCGGGACTGATCAATCGGCTGCGCGCTCCTCGGGTCGACGCCGGCGAGGAGCAGGATAGAGTCGATGCCTCTGCCCGAATCCCGCTTAGCTATAGGTCACGTCGCTGGAGGTGGCTGGCGCTCGCGGCGCTGGCGGTGGTGATCGGCGGGACCGCTATTCAAGCGGTGGCGTTTATCTCCATCTACTCCCGCGAGCACAGCCGCGTGGTGGCCAGCCGTTGGATCTACGATAACATTCCCAAAGGCTCTACCCTAGGCACGGAGCACTGGGATGACGCGCTGCCGCTAAATCTGGCCGGCAGGCCCGGACGGCAGGGTGACTACCGGAACATCACCCTGCCCATGTACGATCCGGACACGCCGCAGAAGCGGCAGGCCCTGATTCAGAGCCTTTCCCAGATCGACTACATCATCATCTCCAGCAACCGGCTGTACGGGTCCATTGGCAAGGTCCCCGAAGCGTACCCCTTGGCATCGGCCTACTATTCCCTGCTGTTCCAGGGGAAGCTGGGCTTCCACCTGGTGGCGACCTTCGACTCGTACCCCGGCATCGGACCCTTCCACGTCGTGGACGATACGGCCGACGAGAGCTTCACGGTTTACGACCATCCCAAGGTGCTGATCTTCAAGAAGAGCCCGGACTTCTCGGTAGCCAGGCTGCAGCAGTTGTTCGGCGCAATATCCCTGGACAATATCGTCCCTCTGAAGGAGATTCAGTCGGGACACAACGGCCTCATGCTCAGCACCAGTCAGAGGAACATCGAGGAACAGGGCGGGACCTGGTCCAGCCTGTACGATCGGAACGGCATCACGAATCGCTTCCCGACCCTCTTCTGGTTGCTGGCCCTGGAGCTGTTCGGTCTGCTCGCGCTCCCACTGGCGTGGCGAGTCTTCACCCGCTTTCCCGATCGAGGTTACGGCCTGGCGAAGGTGATGGGGCTGCTCGGGGTGACCTACGTGGCCTGGCTGTTGCCCAGCCTGCGCCTGGTTGCCTTTGGGCCGATCTCAATCCTGATCGGGATGGCTGTCCTGGCACTGATCGGCCTTGTTATCCTTCGCTTCGAAGGCTCGGCGTTGAGGCGCTTCTTTCTAGAGCACCGCGGGGTGGTGTTGGTTCACGAGCTGGTCTTCCTTGGGGCATTTGCCCTCTTCTGGATGATACGGGTCCGGAACCCCGATCTTTGGGTTCTGAACTTTGGCGGCGAAAAGCCGATGGAGTTCGCATTTCTCAATGCGATCGCAAAGTCTACCTATTTCCCTCCCTACGACCCCTGGATGGCGGGGGGATACATCAACTACTACTACTTCGGCTACGTCATAGTCGCCACGATTATCCGGTTCACCGGGATCGTCCCTTCGGTGGCTTTCAACCTGGCCATTCCCTCTATGTTCGCCCTCACCGCGGCGGGGTTGTTCTCCTTCGGGTTCAACTTTGCCCTGGTCACGCGCCGCCTGGCGGCGCGAGTGGTGCCGGTGCGTGCGCTGCTGGCCGGCCTCGCCACGGCTGGTTTCGTGCTGATCGCTGGGAATCTGGACGGCCCCATCCAGATCCTCCAGGCGCTGTGGACCCTGAGTGGACTGCAGTTCAAGAGCACCCTGCCCCTAGTGGAAGGGACTGTGAAGGCCATCGCCGGCGGTTGGGGCGTGCTGTTCGGCGGGAAGGTGCTCCCGGCCTTCGACTTCTGGCGGTCTACCCGCATCATCGGGCCGGAGAACCCGACGCCCATCACGGAGTTTCCATACTTCACCTTCCTTTACGGCGACCTTCATCCCCACATGATGTCGATGCCTATTGTGTCCCTGGCGCTATGCCTGGTGCTGGCGGTCGTGTGGACCGGGAGCAGGATGGGGCAAGGGGAGAAGCTTGTTGCCCATTCGAACTTGCCCTATTATCCATTCCTCACCAAGCAGCAGTCTTCCTACTTTCTGCGAGCGTGGCTGCGGGATTGGGGGCTTCTGGCTGCACTGGGCGGTCTGGTCGTGGGCGCGCTCGAGGTGACCAACAGTTGGGATTTTCCGACCTACTTCCTGCTGCTGTCCGCCGGGTTCCTGCTGGCTACCTTCGCCAGAGACCGGGCGCTGACCGTGAAGGGGTTCCTCGAGGCCCTGCTCGCAGCCGTAGCCGTCTACGCTGTGTCCCAACTGCTGTTCCTCCCCTTCACGAGATCCTACGAGCTGTTCTACAGCAGCGTCGTTCCTTCCCCAGGGAAGACCTCGATCCAAGACTACACAACCATCTTCGGCTTCTTCCTGTTCTGCTTCGGGTCGGCCCTGCTGTTCCATCTGTCACGCAGCCGTCTGCACCGACGAGTGGCTCGTGCTCTCTGGGAACGGCTCACCGGTTCACCTAGAGCCGCGAGGCGGCGTCAATTGTCGGGTTGGCTTGTACATCCCACACCCTGGTGGATCGCGCTGCAGTACGTTGCGCTGTTGGTGCTTGGTGTGGCTTTCGGCGCCCTGCTGCTCAAGCTGTACCTTGTAGCCGCGCTGCTCTTGATCGGGTTGCTGGCGCTCTTTTCCCTGTTTGAGCGAGGCGCGCCGCCTGAGCGACTGCTGCTGGCGCTTTTCGCCGGCCTGGGGGTGGTGCTCACCCTTGGAGTGGAGTTTGTGACCCTCAACGGCGACATCGGGCGGATGAACACGGTGTTCAAGTTTTATCTGCAGGCGTGGTTCCTCTTTGGGATAGCATCCGCTCTGGGTGTGTCGGGGATCCTGTGGAGCCTGATGGAGCGAGGTGGCGTGCTGTCCTCCTGGTGGCGAAGGGGCTGGGTGGCTGCCCTGGTGGTTCTCGTGGCGGGTGTGCTCGTCTATCCTGTGGCGGCAACCCCGGTCAAGGTTGGCTACCGATTTCATCCCATGGCGCCTACCCTGGACGGCATGGCCTACATGAAGGACGCGGCTTTCCAGGACCAGAACAAGGAGATAGTGCTGGGTCACGACTACGAGGCGATCCGGTGGATCCAGGACCACGTGGCGGGGTCACCTGTGGTGCTGGAGGCTCAGATCCCCGAATACCGTTGGGGTTCGAGGGTCTCGATCTACACCGGACTCCCTACTGTATTGGGGTGGACGTGGCATGAGCGGCAGCAGAGATGGGGATATCAGTGGATGATCGACCAGCGGTTGACGGACATCAAGACGATGTTTGAGAGCACCGACTCAGCCCAGGTGGACGCGCTGCTGCACAAGTATCACGTTCAGTTGATCTACGTGGGCGATCTGGAGAGGGCCTATTACCCGGCCAGCGGGCTGGCCAAGTTCGATGCGATGGTCTCCGCTGGGGAACTTACGGTGCTCTACCGAGCAGATGGGGTAACCATCTACTCGGTGAATGGTAGCTGAGGCGGTCTTCCTAACGGTAAGGGCGAACCTCCTGTTCGTCCTGGTCCTGGGCGATCACAAGGATCGCCCCTACTTTGGACGGGACAAGCAGCCCGAAATCGTAGGGGCGAACGGTCTGAACTGTATGATTTGGTTCTTCACCTGGCTCATGGCGGTTGAATTCATAGGGTTGAGTGCCCTGCCGGCGGCGGTGCGATTGTTTCGACCGCTCCAGGATCGTGGATTCCTGTTCGCCAAGCCGCTGGGGCTGCTGCTTGTGGCCTACTTGGCGTGGTTGCTGGGCACCTTCGGTATCATCCGCTTCTATCAGTCCAGCATAACCGTGATCGTGATTGCCCTGGGGCTTGGTTGCTGGCTCGTGTGGGGCCGAGAGACCGTGCAGGCGCTGAGTCGCCTTCGCAAGGTGGTGGTGGCATCTGAGCTGCTGTTCCTGTTGGGCTTCGCTCTGGCCGCCTGGATACGGGCCCATAATCCCGAGATTTCGGGCACCGAAAAACCGATGGACTTCGCCATCCTCAATGCCCTGTACAGGACCAGCAGCTTTCCGGCCGAGGACCCCTGGATGTCCGGCTTCAGCATCTCCTACTACTACTTTGGGTACCTGCTGATCGCCACGTTGGCCAAACTGTCCGGAGTCCCCGCCGCGGTGGGCTACAATCTGGGCGTGGCCGTCGTCTTCGCCATGACGCTGGCCGGCAGTTTCAGTCTTGCATTCAACCTTCTTTCCAGGTTGCTGCCGCGGTGGCGTGTGTCCAGCCACCTGCTCGGCTCGCTGGTCGCGCCGCTCATGGTTGGGGTCATGGGCAACCTGGAGGGAGGGCTTGAGATCCTCGCCGCCCGGGGTATCGGCGATGCTTCCTTCTGGAAGTGGATAGGTGTCAAAGGGCTGGAGGCAGCGGCTCAACCGACCGGATGGCTGCCCACAGCCTTCTGGTGGTGGTGGCGTGCCTCGCGGGTAATCCCGACAATCAAGCCCGACGGGATCGACGAGTTCCCCTACTTTAGTTTTCTATTGGGCGATCTGCATCCCCATTACACGGCGCTGCCCTGGACGCTTCTGGCGGTGGCCGTTTCTCTGTCGGCCCTGTTGGGGAGAAAGAGCGTTGTGGGCGGGGACGTCGAGAAGCTTGGGGTTGACTGGCTGCAGATGGTGATCCCGGCACTGGCACTGGGTTTTCTGCTGGCGGGGAACAGCTGGGATTTTCCCACTTACACGTTCCTCTTCTGGGCTTGCTCGATGATCCCGCTGTCGAAGTTGGATTGGAGCAGGGAGCTGTTGGTGAGACGGTTCACCACCCTGTTCTTCATCAGCTCTCTATCGGTCCTGCTCTATGGACCTTTCTTCCTCGGCTTCTCGTCGCAAACCAAGGGGATCGCCCTTTCTACCGACAAGACTCCTCTTCCTTCGATGCTGATTCTGTTCGGTCCATTCCTGTTCGTTGCCGCGGCTTTCCTACTTTGGCGACTCATGGCCGCGCGAGGAATCGGCCGGATCGAGTGGTGGGACGGCTCGCTAGCGGTGGTTGGCGTCCTGCTTGTGCTCTCATCTCCCTTGTTAGGCGCCACTTCTCTGATTGGAGGCTTGTTGCTTCTGGCACTGGGAGCGATCGGAAGGCTGCTCAACTTCCGGCTGTTCGCTCACAAAGGGGATGACGTAGCGGCGGAACTGTTTATTCTGGTCCTGGTGGGTTTGGGATTGCTCTTGATCCTTGGTCCGGAGTTCGTCTTTCTGGTGGATCTCTTTGGCACCCGGATGAACACCGTCTTCAAATTCCACTACCAGGCATGGTTGTTGCTAGCACTTGGCTCTAGCGTTGCTGTGGTCTGGATGGCCTCGGCCCTGAGGCCACGGGGAGTGAATTGGCTGGTAACCCTGGTCGCCACGTTGCTTGTGGCAGTGGGGCTGGTGTATCCTTTGGCGGCCACGCCGGCCAAGATTCAAGAATCCCACTCCCCGGCCACCCTCGACGGCGCGGCCTTCTATCGGGATATCCGGCCTGATGATTACGCCGCTATCCAATGGCTATCCAGGACCGCGGTGGGACGCCCGGTGGTGCTTGAAGCCACTGGAGGTGAGTACTCCGAGTACGCCCGAGTCAGTACCTTCTCGGGACTCCCGTCGGTGCTTGGATGGGCCGGCCACGAGGTCCAGTGGCGTGGCCAGGGCGAAGAGCCGCAGCGCCGCACCCGGGATATCGATGCCATATACTCGAAGGCAGACCGGACCACCATGCTGGCGCTTCTCAAACAGTACCATGTCCGATACGTTTATGTCGGCACTCTAGAGGCTGAGAAGTACGGGCAGGGAGTGTACAATCGGTTCGAGGGGGCGTTGGATCCGGTCTACCGCCAGGGCAAGGTGGTTATCTACAGGGTGCCCGACACCGTGGTGGCGAGCGGTTCAGCGGCGGGCGGGGGCTGATGACGGACCGATGGAGCAAGAGAGCATGGTAGCGCAAGTCCAGGATGTTCAGGCCGTGAATAGTCGGGAGAAGATCGTGTTGCCGGAGATGGATCGAACGGTCGGACATCTCGAGCGGGTGGTGACTCTAGAGGTGGCCCTCTATATGGGCGCTCTGCTGCTCGGGCTTTTTCTCAGGTTTCTGCTGCTTGATCAGCGTCCGCTTTCCGTGGAAGAGGGCAGCATGGCTACGGAGGCCTATCGAATAGTTCATGGACAGCCTCCCGCGATCCTTCATCAGGATCCCCTCGGAGCCTATGGGACGGCGTTGGCCTTGCTCCTCTTCGGGGGCAACGATGGAGCCGCGAGACTGCTGCCCGCGCTCCTTGGCTCACTGCTGGTGGTCCTCCCATATCTGCTTCGGTCGTCTCTCGGCCGTCGAACCGCGCTGATCGCCTCGTACGGCATGGCGGTTTCGCCCGTGATGCTGTTCGCCTCTCGAACGGTGGGCGGAGGCATGGTGGCCATTACTCTGGGAGTGCTGCTCTGGGCCCTATTGGAGCCCGGCTTGAAGGCTGCTGGAAGAGGGAGCCTCTTCGGGGCAGCGATGTTGGTTGCCGCGCTGGTCGCTTCGGGAATCGAGGGCATCACCATCCTGCTGAGTCTCGGTGTCGCCGCGATTGTGGCGCACCCGCGTCCCATGGCTCTGCTGGGAGATGTGCGAAGGGCCCTCGCGTCCACCCACGGCAGGCAGTCGGCGCTGCTGTTTCTGGCTACCCTGTTGCTTATCGGCACCAACTTCGGCAGCCACCTCAGCGGTGTTCAGTGGGCGGCCGTCGACGTGTGGCCGGCCTGGTTTGATTCCTTCAACCTCTCCATGCAGAGAGGCACATTGGTACTTCTGTTGACCCTATACGAGTTTCCAGTGGTGCTGCTTGGACTGGTGCAGCTGGTGAGGGCCCTCATTCAACGGCAGCGGGTAGACAGTTTTCTGTCTGTGTGGGCCATGCTGTTGCTGCTGTCCAGCATGGTCCAGGGTGGCGATCTGACGACACGACTCCTCTTGCCCCTCCTTCCTCTCTACATGCTGGCGGCTCGGTTGGTTGCGGACACCATGCCCGCTGTAAGGGGCGCCAGTACCAGGTGGAGATGGTCGGTATCGTCCCTAGGACTGGTGGTGCCGGTAGCTGTTGGGATCATCCTGCTGAACAGGGCCTCCAACCCCACACTGGACACGCCAGAGGTTTACCTGTATGGAGAGGTCTGTCTGGTAGCCGTGGGTGC
>JAJYNT010000243.1 GCA_021786215.1 Chloroflexota bacterium
TAGGTTGCACGGAGCGGGGGGGGATGAGGCAGAGCAAACCAGGAGCGCTTGGCGGGCCTTGCGTCTGCAGTTCGGCTCATCGGTGGAGCGCGTTGTGGCCATCGGTGCCGATGGCCGCGTAGTATGGACGTCGCCGTATGATGCGGCCTTTATCGGATTGGACGTGTCCGGCTCGCCGGTGGTGAACAAAGCGCTTCAGGGGCACACGGTCGCCATGGACGAAACGGACTCCTTGCGCTTCCCTTCCCCTTCTGTGCAAGCCGGGGTCTCGCCAACCCTGTCAATCGTCTCTCCAGCTAGCTCCTCGAACGTTGCAGCGCTGCTCCTGGTGGTCGACCTGAATCAGCCTAGCCTTTCCAACGCGCTGCAGCGCGTGGTGCTCGGGCGGACCGGCTACGCCGAGGTGGTGGGCGACAATGGCAAGGTGCTGGCCTCCCCTCACCCTGACAGACTCGGAACCAACAGCGATCATGGCGGGTACGTCGCGACACTGATCGAGAACGGCAAAGCGGCGGTGGGCACGTGTCACGATTGCCATGGGACCAGGCCAGGGTCGAGGACGACCGAGGACGTGGTGGCATTCGCACCGTTGAAACATGCACCCCTCGCTGTGGCGGTGCGCCAGTCCGCCCCCGAGGCCCTCTCACTCGAGGACACGCTGCTTCGTCGCGTTCTCTTCTTCGGTTTCGGAGCGTTCGCCGCTGCCCTGTTCGCCAGCTGGCTCATAGTGATCAGGATGGTGCGACCGGTCAAGGTGCTGACCGGTGCCTGCCAGGCCATCGCCCAGGGAGACCTTTCGCAGCCGGTTCCGCAAATGGGCGACGGCGAGATCGGGATGCTGGCCGATTCCTTCGAAACCATGCGATCCGCGCTGAAAGCCTCGCGGGACGAGAACCGTCGATGGGCAACCGAGTTGGAGAGGAAAGTGTCGGAGCGTACCGCCGAGCTAGAAGAGGCACACCGCGAAGTGGAACGCTCGCGCGATTACCTGGTCACACTCTTCGACAGCCTTGAAGATGAGTTGATGGTGGTGGACAAGGACTTCCGAGTGGTCGAGGTCAACAGCGCCATTCTGCGGAGACGTGGGGACGGGAAACCGCTTGTTGGAAGGCCATGTCACCTCGTGTTCAGCGGTGCGGACGGACTGTGCGAACTCCAACGGATGGGGTGCCCCGTGGAGACCGTCTGGCGCACGGGTCAGCCCTCTCGCCTCACCCATGCACTTGAAGATTCCTCTGGTCGGACAACTTATGTGGACGTGCTAGCTTCCCCAATTCGCGACGAGAACGGGAACGTAATCAGCGTTCTGGAGGTAGCGCGGGACGTAACGGAAAGTAAGCGTCTCGAAGAGCAGGTGATCCGGACCAGCGAGGAACTCTCCACGCTCGTCTCTCTTTCCTCAATCATCGCCTGTTCCATGGATCTTCAGGCAATGCTGACCCTGGCCCTGGATCACGTCCTCGTCCTCATGGCTGCACCCGCGGGCGGCATCCTGGTGGATGGAGAGGCCCCCAACTGGGAACGCACCATTGTGGCACGCGGCATGGGCGCCGGCGAGATCATTAGGCTGACCAGCGAGCGACGCTGGCCGAAGAATAGGGCTGGCTTACGCAAGGCACGGTGGAGGGGCGCTGACATCGTTGGTGTGGCTATCGCGACCAGGGACAGCGTCTTGGGGGAAATGATCATCTCATGTCCAGCGAAGCGCTGTTTCGGGGGCACCGGGTCCCCGCTGCTGACATCGATCGGCAGCCAGTTGGCGGTGGCCATAGAGAACGCACGACTCTACTCGGAGGTTCGGGACAAAGAGGAAGCAAAGGGCATCTTCTTGCGAAAGTACATGGCCGCACAGGAGGAGGAGCGAAAACGGATAGCGCGCGAGCTTCACGACGACACAGCCCAGTCGGTTGCGGCATTGGCGATGGCAATCGAGACCGCCCTGAGGGCGGATGCCGACAGCGCCGCGCGCCTGAAGGCGCTGCTGGAGCCAGCCAGGCCGCTCGCCGCACGGGTTTCGAGCGAGATCAATCGGATCATCCGAGACCTACGGCCGAGCCTGCTAGACGACATGGGGTTGGTCGAAGCCCTGGGGTGGTACGCGGAGCACCGCTTGAAGCCCATGGGGATCCGAGTGACATTCGAAACCCCTACCTCCGATCACAGACTCACATCCGAACTGGAGACGGCACTTTTCCGCGTGGCCCAGGAGGCGATGTCTAACGTAGCCAGACACGCCGCGGCGGAAAACGTGGCGCTTTCGCTGGAGTTTGACAACGACTGCGTAAGGTTGGTCGTGGAAGACGACGGCCGCGGGTTCGACGTTCAGGGCACACTGGCACAAGGTAGCGACGACGGCGATGCCCCATTCGGCCTGATGGGGATGCGAGAGAGGGTCCACCTGATCGGGGGTATCCTGCTCATCGAGTCACGACCCGGCGAAGGGACCACCGTCAGTGTTCGCGTGCCCTGCAGATCGGCTATGGCGGCGGTGGAGCGGGAGGTGCAGAATGAAACCCAAGATAAGGGTGATGCTGATTGACGACCATGGAATCGTGCGAGAGGGCCTGAGGGCCATCCTATCCTTGAGCCCGAACATCGAGGTGGTGGCAGAGGCAGCCGACGGCCGGGCGGCCATAAACGGTATCAGGAATTGCCTGCCGGACGTCGCCATCATGGACATCGCCATGCCGGGTATGGACGGACTCGAGACAACGAGGCGACTGGCACGTGATTTCCCTCAAGTGCGCGTGCTCGTCTTGAGCCAGCACGACAGCGATCGGTACGTGGTGCCTATCCTGAAGGCGGGCGGAGCGGGCTACGTGTTCAAGCGGTCGGTGGGGGCGGAACTGGTGACTGCAATCGAGACCGTGTATGCCGGCGGCTGCTACCTTCCGCCACAAGTAGCTCAGACGGTGCTACAGCACCTCCGCGTCCAGCTTGATGACGAGATGGAGTCTGGGCCCAGCCCGCTCACCGAGCGAGAGAAGGAGGTCCTCAAGCTAGTCGTCGAAGGGCATACGAACCAGCAGATAGCGGAGCTGCTATGTTTGAGCAAGAGAACGGTCATGTGCCATCGGGCCAATATTGCATCCAAGCTGGGGATCCACAACCGCGCAGAGTTGTTCAACTATGCCATGCGCGAGGGCATCGTCGACCAGCCATAATGGTACACTCCACAGACTCCCAGGATCTTCTTCGTGTACAGGAAACAGGGCTAGCGAGCACCCCTACGCTCCCCGGAGTCAGTCCCCAAACCCTGCAAGCGTTGCAGCTTGAGCACGATCAAAACCGCGAATAAGGGTATAGGTATTTCCCGCGGTCAAACATAGATACTCCCGCCATTTGCTCTAATCACTTCTACAGATTGTTCCTCCCACAGCCTCGGCAGATACTGGTGACTGTCCATCATCGAGCCCGGAAGCTAGCCGATTCGCGATTTTTGGGAAGGAGACGGGTCAGGGTATGGTAACAGTATTGTGGGTTTTGGGTTTGGAGCTAGCTTCGTTGCGCTTTTCGCCCAGCTGGGCGGGGGCATATGCACCAAAGCTGCTGACGCTGGCTCGGACCTCGTCGGTAAGGTCGAGGCAGGAATCCCCGAGAATGATCCGCGCAATGCCGCGGTCATAGCCGACCTGGTCGGCGACAATGTGGGCGACTGCGCCGGTCGTGGCGCAGATCTCTTCGAATCGACAGCAGCAGAGAACATCGGGGCGATGATCCTGGGCGTAGCGGTATTCGCCGCGACTGGGAGATCCGTTCAAGGACACCGCCGGACCATCGCTGCACGTGCTCATCAAGCTCTTGAGCACCATCACTCTGGTCCTATCGCCCCTGTTCATCGGTTGATCAGCTCGTTTGTTCCCTCGTTCTGCAAATGTTCGATGGTCGGAGGTGAAAGGGAATGGGGGATGCAGGGGCATCAACAGCGGAGGGGATCGAGTACGTCGACCCGGACAATGAATTCATAAGGGAAGTCATCAGACTTGGCGGTCGATCTACTAAGAAGTGTTTCCAATGCGGCACCTGCACGGCAACTTGCAGCGTCTCGTATGCAAAGAACACAGACGAGTCTTTCCCAAGAAAGCTGATGCTGTGGACGCAGTGGGGGCTGAAAGAGAGGATTCTACGTGATCCTGGGATTTGGGCCTGCCACCAGTGTCACGACTGCTCGGCCAACTGCCCTCGAGGAGCGAAGCCTGGGGACGTACTCGCGGCTCTGCGAGCACTTTCTATAGAGCGAGCCTCCGTCCCTGGTTTCATGGCCAGGGCATACAGGGAGCCAAAGTATCTACCGCTGCTGTTCGGCATCCCTGCCATCGCGGTGGTGGTCCTGATCTATCTGTTCTTCGGGTTCACCTTCCCCACCGGGGAGGTTATCTATTCCCACTACATTCCCGACCGGTACATTGAAGTTGTGGGGGCCATCGTCTTTGGTCTGGCACTGATGGCGTGTGGGGTCGGGTTACTCAGGTTCTGGAGGGCACTGGAATCGGCTACTGCCCGACCGGTGGTGGCAGGCGGCGCGGGAGATTTGGTTGGGGAGATTCCCGCGCGGAGGACCCCGGCGACAGGGATAACCGCCAGCTTCATAGCCGCCTTAAGCGACACCGTTAAGCATACCGACTTCCGATCATGCGGAACCGACAGGTCGCGTACTATCGGGCACATGGCTGTGTTGTATGGCGCGCCTTTCCTCTTGTTCGCCACGGCCCTGGCTGCTCTGTATAGCTTCACGGGTGCAGAGGCTGCTCGACCCCTGACCGACCCCGCGAAACTCACCGGGAACCTGGGAGCATTGCTGCTGTTGGCCGGCGTTACCTTGCTAACTATTGCCCGCCTCAGGACCCGGTCTGATAGCTGGGGGGCTGCGACCTACTTCGACTGGCTCTTCCTCTGGGTCATCTACTTGGATATCCTGACCGGTTTGCTGGTGGAGGTGGCCCGGTTCACGGAGGTTGCGTCGGTGGCGTATCCCATCTACATCTTGCACCTGGCCACGGTCTTTGCCACCTTCGTATACGCCCCGTATGGCAAGTTCGCTCACTCCTTTTACCGGCTGGCAGCACTGACCTTCATTCGCCACGGCGGCAAGGCCGGTCCTCATAGACTGTATGTGCTTTTCCCCGCTGCTCTAGCTGTGGGCGTCGGCGCCGTGGCCGTCTTGGTCGGGTTGGGGATGGCCGTCCTGTGGTTAGCTCAAGCACTTCCGGGCACCCTCGGTGACCTTCACGTGCAGGGCACCCAATCTCTGAACATGTACCTACCGGTGGCAAACGTCAGCGCCAACTTGCCGTGCTTGGTAGGCATCGGTTTCGGCGTAGGGGTTCTATCGGGGATGACGGGGGTGGGAGGCGGGTTTCTGATGACGCCTCTCCTTATGACAGTCGGAATTCCAGCCTCTATTGCGGTAGGCTCGGACAACGCTCAAATCGTCGGGACGGGGACTTCAGGAGCGCTCGCGCATTGGCGCCTCGGCAACGTCGACCTCAAACTGGGTTTGTTCATGCTCATTGGTTCGATCATCGGTGGAACCATAGGCGTCCAGCTTGTGGCTGCACTGCGAACGGTGGGCAATTTCGATTTCTGGGTCAGGGTGCTATACGTGCTGGTTCTGGGGACGGTCGGTGCGTTCATGTTGCGTGAGGGCGCGGAGACCTGGATCCGAAGCGCCAGGCTGCGGATGATCAAGACCCTGGTGGACGAGGGGTTCGAGGAGCTGAGGTCGAAGCTCGAGGTAGGCCAAGTCAAGACGGCAACCCCATTGGGCTCGATTCCAGCCAACTGGCCCCTGCAGGTCGACTTCGGGAAGGCGAGAGTGCGAGTGTCTGCGATGCTTCCGTTTGGATTGGGTCTTACAGTCGGGATGCTGGCAGCCCTCATGGGCGTCGGCGGGGGGTTCATACTGGTTCCCGTGATGATCTACGTTCTCGGTGTGCCCACGCACATTGCGGTGGGAACAGGTCTGTTCCAGATGGTCATTGCCTCAGGTGTCGTAGCTTTCCAGCAGGCCATTACCAATCACAACGTTGACGTGATGTTGGCCATTGCTCTGATGATCGGGGGAGCAATTGGCGGGCAGGTCGGGGCGCGTGTCGGGCATCAACTGGAGGGTCACCAACTGCGGACATTCCTTGGCACTGTAGTAGTGATAGTCATGCTGAAGATGCTCTCGGACATAATCCTGCCGCCCGGCAGCCTGATAGGGATAGCTTCCGGCGGAGGCCACTGATGCATGTCCGCCTGACCGCCGCCCTGAACTCGTGCGCGCTCCTGCTGGCCTGCTGGATTCCCGCGAGCGCCGACAGTACCCCTACCATCAGCACAATGCCCGGACTGGTCGAAGTCGGCATTAACTTTGCCGGAGCCAACGTTCTGGTGGAAGGAAGGGCCGTCGAGGGCGCGCAGGTGATCGTGAAGGTCTCCTCCGAACCCGCTCCTGTCAAGCTGAGTAAGAAGGGGCGAGTCATGGGTATCTTCTGGATGACCACAGACACGGCGGTGGTGCAAAACATGCCGTCTTTCCACATGATCTACTCCTCCCAACCGTTGGGCACGTTGTTGGGGAAGCAAGAGCAGGTTGAGATAGGTGCGGACGCCGAGTGCACCAGCATCATGAGCCAGGCGAGGGTGGCCGGCGGCTCGGGCAGGGGCGAATCCATTTCCCCGGAACAGGCGCGCGAGTATGTAGTCGCCCTGCGCGACATATATATCAAGAGCCGGAAATACGTACCCTGCGTGAGCTGCCACAGTGCTCGGGCTAACAGCAGCACCGCTCAGGGAGCGGGGAACGAACTCAGCGAGGGTAGGGTGAGCCTCTCCAATGACGTCTGGCAAGTGTCGATCAAGCTGCCGGCGGACGCCCCATTGGGAAACTACGACGTGACGGCATATTTCGTCAGGGACAAGAAGGTAGTGGCATCGCAGTCGACGAGCTTCATCGTCCAGAAGACCGGCCTCGAGCAGTGGCTCGGAGCGATGGCTGTGCACAACGCTCCGGTGTACGGCTTGGTATCCGTGGGACTGGTTGTCCTTGCCGGACTGTGTATCGGTCTCGTGTTCCCAAAGGCGGGGCATTGACCGTGACGTCGCACCGGTGGGGCGGTGGTAGTGATGCCATGGTCGCCTTCACCGGGGCTGGTCAGCGAAGGAGGACCTAAGGTGTTGAAGAGCATCCTGGTCGCGCTTTGTGACCCCGGCCGCTGCCTGGCCACGGTGCAGCAGGCTACCTGGCTGGCCAAGCGGGAGGGGGCGAGGCTGGTTGGTCTGCATGTGATCGACGAAGAGGAGTTGGTGCCTCGACCGGGGACCGAAGGAGTGACTCCATGGCGGTGGCGTGAGCAGGAAGAGGCCAAACTGAGCTTCGCCGGCATGCGGCTCCTGGATGAGTTCGCGGACAAGTGCGCGAGGGAGGGGGTGCCGACGGAGAGCAGGCTGTTGATAGGCCCCGTGGCGGAGACCATCTGCCGGCAGGGGAATACCGCAGACCTGATCGTGCTTGGGAGAGCCGGCAGTTACAGCCAGCGGAAGGGCCTTCTGGACTGCTGTATCCTCGAGGGAGTGCTGAGGCACGCCAGCCGGCCGGTGCTGATAGCGGCACGGGAACCACGTGAGATCGGCCGGATCCTCGTGGCGTATGACGGCAGCCACCATGGAAGCGCCGCGCTCGCCTGTGCGGCGCGGCTTGCTAATGATTGGCAGGCGCCACTTACCCTCGTCACCGTTGCCGAGAGGAGGGTCAGCTCGGACGTTCTGCAGGAGGGGCTGGACTACCTTCGGCCATACAACCTCCGGCTGAAGGGGCTTCTTCTAGAAGGTCTCCCCGCCACGATGATCCTCCGCACGTCGCAAGAGGAACACGCCGACATGGTGGTGATGGGCGGCTATTGCCATGGCCAGGTGCAAGAACGAATACTCGGGGGAACAGTCGGGCGGGTGCTGAAAGAGTCTGACCTGCCGGTGCTCATAGGCTGCTGACCACGAGCCTCGTGACTTCGCGAGTAGGTCGAGCTACCTGTGACCCAGATAGGCCGACCTGGGTTGCCGGCGGCGCCGGTTGCAGGAGGGAGCTATGGCCATCATCACCATCTCTCGTGGGACGTACAGCTATGGCAGAGCTCTCGCCGGGTGCGTGGCGGAGCGCCTCGGGTACGAGTGTTTGAGCCGGGAGGTGATCCTGGACGCGGCAGCGGGGTATGGCATCCCGGCCGAGAAACTCACATCGGCGATGGAGAAGCCACCGACGCTGTGGCAGCAACTTACCGGCGAGCGAATCGACTACCTTCACTACGTTCGGGCGGCACTCTGCGAGCGCGCGAAGGACGGCAACCTGGTCTACCATGGGCATGCCGGCCACTTGCTCCTGGCCGGCGTCTCCCACGTCATCCGTGTCCGGGTGACAGCGGACATGGAGCATCGAGTCCAAGCCGCGATGCGGGACCAGGGATTGGGACGCAAGGAGGCCATCGAGTATATCAGACGGGTCGATCGAGAGCGCGTTCTGTGGACCCGTTTCCTGTACAAGGTAGACTGGCATGACGCAACGTTGTACGACATCGTACTGAACCTCGGACGGATGAGCGTGAGCAACGCCTGCGAGATCCTGGTGCGGATGACGGAACTGGATGATTTCAAGCCGACCCCGCAGTCGATGCAGGTCGTGGACGACCTTGCGGTCAGCAGCCGGGTGTGGGCTGCTCTGTCGAAGGACGTGCGGACGACGGCCGCCGATCTCAAGGTGACGGCAGCTGAGGGCGTGGTGACGATCACCGGCACAACGAGGTCGTGGGCAGTAGTGGAGGCCATCCCGGAGGTCGCGCTCGCGGTCCACGGAGTGAAGGACGTGAGGTGCGAGGTGGGGATTGGATCCGTGTACGATCCTGTTCGCAAGCCCGCTGGGACTCGTCTATGGTAGCCGCTCGGTTCCGGCCCAACAAGGCGGCTAGAATTGAACTCGCGGGCTATCGCGGAGCGCATAAATGGTATCCGAGGACGTAGGGGTAACGCTGCGGCTGTACTTGGCTCGAGCTGCGCTTATTCGTGCCGAACGGCTTCGTGACGACAGCTCATTGCTGGCACGCTTGGGGCTGCTGGTGCTGGCAGACCGTGCGGTTGAACTGCTACTGCTAGCGCTGCTGGCGAAGCCACCGCCCTATCCTAAGCAGGAACTGAGCGGGATGATAGGAGAATTGTGCGCCCGCAGTCCGCGGTTTGAGTCCCATGCGGACGCGATCGTTCGAATACACAGCCTGCGATTTCGGGCAGAACATGACGGCATCATACCGTCGCACGCGGAGACCAGACGGGTACTGGTCGATGCGAAGCGTTTTGCTGTGGCCGCGGCCAACGAGATAGGTGGCGCGGCGTGCGATCTGCAAGGCACGGTGCGCAGGACGCGACGTCACAAGACCAGATGAACGCTACTGATGACTACGTCCTCACGTCCCGGCATGCCGAGCGTTGCTCCTTGATCCCCAGCCAGGCGATCAGAAGAGACCCCACAGCCAGCCCGATTGAGCCGACGGCGATGCAGAGAAGCAGGCTGCCGCGGTGATGGTCCAGTTCTGCAGCTATGTAGGCATCCGTCTGTTGTCTGTTCAGTTCGACGACGGCGCCAGGCTGCCCGAACAGCCCCAGGTCGTCCACGACGACACTCCCCCCAGCGCTATCTCGGGTCACCGGAGGGCGTAGATCCCACGCCATGAAGGCCGTGAGGGCCAACAAGGCGGCCCCCACCAGGAAGATCACCATCGCTGGCTTCACAGCTTTCAGCAGCTCTCTGCTCCACCCGTGGGCCAGGGGGACTCCGGAAGCAGAAGCTGGCTGTCCTCCAAACCTTGCACCCAACTCAGTCCCGTCCATCCTCACCTCTCCCTCGGGAACACACCAGTCCTCAGTAGTACGCCCAGCGGCTTCCAGCAGCGCCGGCAGACCCTCGACCAGCCGGTCCTTTGCCATCCATCGGGCGCCCACCCGCGACGCCGCGAGTCGATAGCCAAGCCCGTCATCGGACAACAACAAGACGATTCTAGTCTCGGGAGCCTCCCGGTGCAAGTCCCTGGCAGCGGCCAGCCCCCCACGCTCTGGCAAGTGCATGTCCAGGAGTGCAACATCCGGTCGGGCACGCTGTGCCTCCGCGACCGCTTGCCGACCATCGGCGGCCTCCCCCACCAGTGTCAGCTTCTCGCTGGCAGCCAACGCCCAGCGGACGGCGTCCATGTATTCGGCGCTGCCATCGGCGACGAGCACTCGCAAGTCGCTCACCCGGGTCTCCCAGCTACTCGACGGCGGAGGGTTTCGTCGCGCCATCGAGGGACTGCCTTGGAACGGCTCGGTCTTTGGGTCGCGGCCACCCGCAAAGCGGACTGGCCAACCTCTTCACAATGGGGGCAGTTGCCAGCGGATTCAGGCGACTGAGCAGCCCGGTGAGCCCGAGCCCCACAGCCAGCACTATCGCCACCGTCAGCGCTCCATAGAGGGGCGCATCCTCAACCGCCAGGCTTTCAAGTGCCGCCAGCACACCTGTCTCGTGGACAGCCCGGGGCCCGATCGGTGAGAGCCTGGCGGCCTCGGGATCAAAGAGGCTAATGCCCACGTCGACCAACATGCGAACCATCACCAGCCACACCACCACGCCCAAGACCGCCCGCAGCTGGCATCCATCCAACCGGCGGCCGAGCAGCCCTCCCACCTGAGAGCCGGCAGCAGCACCGATCATGAGCAGGACCGCCAGTGTTACATCGACATTGTGGTTGGTCACCGCCTGCTGAAAGCCCACGTTTGACGCGGTGAAGACCAACTGAAAGAGGCTAGTCCCGACCGCAATGTGCGTGGGCACCCCAAGGATGTAGATCATCGCCGGCACCAGAATGAAACCGCCTCCCACACCTATCACAGCGGCCAGGGCCCCCACGACCAGACCGAGCGCGAACGGGGCGAAGACCGAGGTCTTGATCTTTGCCTTGCCGAAGTCGGTCTGGAGCGGCCACTTCGCCGTGAGCCCGCCGATCACAGTGCCGATGCCCGGCGCAAGGGCCACCGTAGAGCCGGTCTCGGCGCATGCCTTGGGCTCTCCCCCAGAGAGGTTGGTTGCCCCGACCTTCGAGCGGCGGGCCAGCTCTCCAAGGCTCTCCCGCAGCGTCAGCGTTCCCACCGTGCCTGAAAGGAGGACGTAGATTACCTTCACCCACAAGTCGAGATTGCCGGCGGCCTCCAACATCGCCACTAGGTGGACTCCGAGGGTCCCGCCGACGACGGAGCCAACCAGCGATACCAGCCCTAGCCGGGCGTCCACGTTCCCCATTCGCCAGTGGACCAAGGTCCCCGAGGCCGCCG
>JAJYNT010000119.1 GCA_021786215.1 Chloroflexota bacterium
CTTGTCGTTCGATGGGCAGCGTGGCCTCCCTGGGCTGCGTTGCTCTTTTTCGGGGTCGGATCGTGCGTCAATGGAGCCTGCACGACACGATTGAATGGAAAGGAGGTGAGATATCGAGTATCTGTTTGAGTTGCCGCCTCATGCCTCGTGACCTTCCAAGCCACACATTCCTCCCAGGAGGCACTACCGATGAAGCTCCGTCGTCTTGCGATTGTGCTGGCGTCCATGGCAACTCTGACTCTGTTGGTTAGCATCACCTCCGCCTGTCAACAACAGGCCGCAGCTCCTGCTTCCCAGCCTACCGCATCCAAGGTAGCCCCCAAGGCCACTACAGCGGTGAACATCGCGCTCTTCACGCCGCTGACGGGGTCCCAGGTGGACCTTGGCACCATGAGCCGTAATGCTGCCCAGATGGCCGTCGACGACATCAACGCTCAAGGTGGGATCAAGTCTCTCGGTGGGGCGAAGGTGAACCTGGTGGTGGCCGACATCACCAGCGACGCCGCCCAGGTGCCCACCGTCGTCGAGCGCACGGTTAGTCAGAACAACATCTCGGCTGCCGTGGGCTGCGGCATCAGCCAGTTCACTCTATCCGCTCTGCCGGTCATGGAGAAGAAGGGGGTGCCCATGGTCACCTCCTCCATCGCCGACAATATCACGCAGCAGGGTTACAAGGACATCTTCCAGATCGCTCCCAAGGGCAGTGCCTTTGGAAAGATGCAGATCGATTTCCTATCCTTCCTGAAGAAAAAGTACAACATCCCCACCGACAAGCTGGGTTTCATCTACGAGAACACCGCCTACGGCACCTCCACGGCCTCCGGTCTCCGGAAGATCGCGGAACAGCAGGGCTACAAGGTGGTGTTCGACCAGTCCTATCCAGCCGGCTTCAGCGATGCCTCGCCCCTGGTGACCGCGCTTCGCTCCTCGGGGGCAGATGCCGTGTTCCCGGTATCCTATACCCAGGATGCAACCCTCATCGTGACCACCATGCACCAGATGAAATACCTGCCGGTTATGATCGGCGGGGGTGCCGGCTTCATCTGGCCCGACATCTACAAGTCGCTGGGCGACAAGGTTAACGGCATATTCAGCGTGGGTTCCTGGAGCTGGGATAGCAAGAACATCACCTCCGATCCCCAGAGGGTGGATATCACCAAACGGTACAAAGATAAGTTCGGCACCTACATGCCGGAGCAGGCGGGTGAGCACTATGCCGCCGTCTGGTTGATCAAGGATGCCCTTGAGGCGGCCGGCTCCGCGGATCCCGCCAAGGTGCGCGATGCCATGGCCAAGCTGAACATCACCACCGGCCCTGCCGCGCTGATGCAGCCAGGAGTGATCAAGTTCGACGAGAACGGGATGAGCACGCAGGTTTCCCCCACCATGATCCAGTGGCAGAAGGGTGAGCCTCGAACGGTGTATCCCGAGAACGTGCAGAACGTGGACGTCGTCTGGCCCATAAAGTAGGACGCTATCCAGGACGGTTGGCTGGGGGACCGGTGAGTTCCCCAGCCCTCGGAATCAACCTCCAGTTCCGTAATCCAAGAAGGCAGGTAATAGGCAGGCATGGACTTCACACCCTTCGCTCAGGCCGTCGCCAATGGGTTGCTGATGGGAGGGCTCTATGCCCTGGTTGCGGTTGGCCTCACCATTATTTTCGGCACCATGAACCTGGTGAACTTCGCGCACGGCGAGTTCGTGATGCTAGGCATGTTCGCGACCTATTGGCTTCACTACTACACGGGCCTCGATCCGCTGATACTGATCGTTGTCGTGGTGCCCCTCATGTTCCTCCTGGGCGCCATCACCCAACGAACGCTGATACAGAGGGTGGTGTCGGAGACCCACGAAACCCAGATCCTTCTAACCCTCGGCATCTCGGTTCTGCTTCAAAACGTGGCCATGCTGTTGTGGGGCCCGGAGCCTCGACTGATTCACACTGCCTACACCTTCTCTGCTGTCACCCTGGGGCCTGTCTTCATGCCGCTACCCAGGATGATCGCCTTTGTGGTGGCGATGCTTCTGGCCGCGGTCCTCTGGCTGTTCCTGACCAGGACCGACCTCGGGCGTGCCCTGAGGGCGACCTCGGAGAATCGGGACTGGGCCGTGATGATGGGCATCGACCCGGTCAGGATGTACGTGCTTGCGTTCGGCATCGGCATCGCCCTCGCCGCCGCGGCAGGCACCCTGATGACTCCATTCTTCAATACCTATCCGAGAGCCGGTGTCTTCTTCGGCACCATTGCCTTTGTCGTTGTGGTGCTGGGTGGAATGGGCAACATCCTCGGAGCTGTTCTGGGGGCGCTGGTTATCGGGGTCACCGAGTCGCTGACCGGACAGTTTGTGGCCCTGGACCTATCCATGTTCGGTGTGTTCGTCATCTTCTTGTTGGTCTTGATCTTCAGACCCACCGGCATTATCGGCGGAGGTCGACTCTACTGATGGATGCCAAGAGTCTATCCGCGAACAAGAAGAGACTGGCCCTGCTTTCGCCAGGCAATGCCCTTCCTTTTCTGTTGCTGCTGGTGGTCCTGGCCCTGCCGTTCGGCATCCACGACGACTACTTCCTGCGGCTCGCGACCAACATCTTCTATTTCGGTGCTCTCGGCTGCGCCTGGAACCTGATCGGCGGTTTTGGGGGCCAGCTGTCGCTGGCACACGCTGCCCTCTTTGCGCTCGGGGCTTACCCCACGGGGTTGCTGATGATCAACCTGGGGGTGACTCCACTGCTTGGGGGGCTGGTGGGTATCGGGGCGGCGGTGTTGGGGGCCCTCATCATCGGGTACCCAACCTTCAGGCTGAGGGGACCATACTTCGCCCTGGGTACCCTGGCATTCAACGAGATCACTCGCATCCTGCTGCTCTACTTTCGGGACTACACTCGAGGAGCGCTGGGGTTGATTGTACCGTTCAAAGGCGACAATCCGTTGAACCTGCAGTTCGCCACAGCTCAACCGTACTATTACATCGGCCTGGCGATCCTGCTGCTGGCCGTGTACGCCGGCTACCGGTTCTCCAGATCCAAGATGGGCTACTATCTGGCGGCCATTCGAGGTGACCAGGATGCCGCCGAGTCGATCGGCATCGATCTGACCGCCACAAAACTGAAGGCCCTTGCGCTCAGCGCTGCCATCACCGGTCTCGTGGGCGTTTTCTACACCGTCTACATCGCCTACATCGATCCCGAGAGTGTCTCCAGCATAGACCTCTCCGTGAAGATCGTGTTGATCGCCATCATCGGCGGCATGGGGACCGTGTGGGGGCCGGTTCTGGGCGCCGCTATCCTGATCCCCGTCACCGAGATCAGCAACGCCCTGTTCGGCAGCGGCAGGGCTGGCGGCTCCCTGATCCTTTACGCGATCCTGCTGATCGTCATCGTGCTGTTCAGCCCTCGCGGCCTGATCCGCTGGCTGGAGAGACCCTACCGAGCGCTGCTGGCCCGCGTCGGCGGAAAGGGGTGAGGCCATCATGTTGCTGAGTCTGGATGGAGTGACCAAACGGTTCGGTGGCCTCACCGCCGTGAACAACGTCGGCTTCCAGCTACAGAAAGGGGAGATCCTGGGGTTGATAGGCCCCAATGGGGCGGGCAAGAGCACGCTGATAAACCTGATCACCAACTACTACCGAGCCGATAGTGGTCGGGTTATGTTGGAGGAGCGCAACCTGGTGGGACTGAAGCCCAATCAGGTCGCGGCCATGGGTGTAGTGCGTACCTTCCAATCCTCCAAACCGTTCCTCGAGATACCGACCCTGGACAATGTGATGATCGGGGCCTTTCTCCGGACCAACGACCCGGACGAAGCGCGAGCGATGGCCTGGGAGGCGTTGGAACTGGTGCATCTGGCTCCATTCGCGCGGGTGCCAGCCAAGAGCCTCACAGTGCAGAACCGGAAGAGGCTGGAGCTGGCTCGCGCACTGGCCACCAGGCCGAAGCTGTTGATGCTGGACGAGGTTATGGCGGGACTGAACCCCAGAGAGATCGATGATGCCATAGATATTTTGCGTCGGCTGAGGGAGACCGGGCTGACCATGCTGGTGATCGAGCACGTGATGCGGGCAACCATGAACATCTCCGACCGGATCGTGGTGCTGGACCACGGGGAGAAGATCGCGGAGGGAACCCCCGCCGAGGTGTCGGCCAACCAGAAGGTGATAGAAGCCTACCTGGGGCGGGGGTACCGCCATGCTTGAGATAACTGGGATCAATGCGGGCTACGGCGATGTGCAGGTGCTGTACGACCTGTCATTGCAGGTGGGTGAAGGAGAGATAGTGGCGCTGCTAGGGGCCAACGGTGCCGGCAAGACCACCACCCTCTGGACCATCTCCGGGTTGCTGAAACCGACTTCAGGGCAAATCCGGTTTGAGAACCGAGATCTGATGAGCATGCCGGCCCATCACCTGCCCGATCTGGGGATCGCCCATGTCCCCCAGGGTCGCGGCGTCTTCCAGACGCTGAACGTTCTGGATAACCTGCTGGTCGGTGCCTATTCCCGACGGGCGAAGGCCGGTAGGAAGGAAGCCCTGGAGATGGTGTTCGGACTGTTCCCGAGGTTGCATGAGCGACAGAAGCAGGAGGCCAGAACCCTCTCCGGCGGTGAGCAGCAGATGCTGGCTATCGGTCGTGCACTGATGCTGAGACCCAGACTGCTGATGCTGGACGAGCCCTCCCTGGGTTTGGCCCCGGTGGTGGTGGAGACCGTTTTCGAGAAGATCGCCGAGATCGGTCGAACCGGGGTGGCGATCCTGTTGGTGGAGCAGAACCTGACGCAGGCTCTATCCATCGCCCATCGAGGCTATGTGTTGGAAACGGGGAGGATAACGATCCAGGGGAGCACGGTCGAGCTTATGGGCAATGAGTATGTCAAAGAGGCCTACATCGGACTATAATGCCACTCTCCCTTAACCCCTTCGATGGCTGAGAACGGGCGGGGATCGCCTTGCCGGACCGATGGGTGGGCGCGATCCCACCCCAATCCCCTGCTGTAGGAGAGTGGACTTGGATACCAACTTCTTCCTGGGCTATGAGCGTCCCGACGGTCGGTTCGGGGTGCGGAACCATCTGGCCGTCCTGTCTTCGGTGGGTTGTGTCAACGAAGTTACCCGACGCATAGCCCAGGAGGTGGGTGGCTCGCCGGTAATGCACGGTCAGGGGTGTGGGCAACTTCCATCGGACCTGGCTCAGGTGCGTCGAGTCCTGGCCGGGATAGCGGCGAACCCCAATGTGGGTGCGGTGCTGGTGGTGGGTTTGGGGTGCGAAGGTGTGCCTCCCCGGGAGTTGGCTTCGGACATCGCCAATCTGGGGAAACCGGTGGAGGTGGTGGTTCTGCAGGAGGCCGGAGGGTACAGTCGAGTGGTTGCCCAGGGGATTGAGCTCGGCCGCAAGTTGAAGGCCTCAATGCAGAGCCAGCAGCGGCGGCGAGTGGGTGCCTCGCAACTTACGGTGGGGATCAAGTGCGGCGCTTCCGATGCCACCTCTGGGATGGTGGCCAACCCTGTCACCGGCCTGGCAGCCGACACGTTGATCGCGGCCGGTGGTAGCTCTATCTTCTGCGAGACCACGGAGTTGATCGGTGCCGAGCATCTCCTTGCCGGTAGGGCCGTCAACACAGAGGTTGGGGATCGGCTGTGCGAGACGGTCCATCGGCTGGAGCGGGAGGTAGGGCGTTATGGCATGGACATGCGGGGCGGACAGCCCTCGCCGGGCAACATGGCAGGGGGCATCAGTACCATCGAAGAGAAGTCACTCGGGGCAGTGTGCAAGGCAGGGGCATCGACCCTCCAGAACGTGGTCGAGTACGGCGAGCAGCCCCACGGCAGCGGGCTATTCTTCATGGATTCGCCTGGGCGGGAGCTGGAGGTTTTCGCCGGACTGGTTTCGGCGGGGGCCCAGCTGCTGCTGTTCACCACCGGTCGCGGTGCCCCTCAGGGGTTTCCGGTGGCTCCGGTAGTAAAGATCTCGGCCAACGCCACCACCTGTGCTTTCCTGGGCGAACACATCGACCTGGACATCAGCGCTGCCATGGCCCGCGTTCAGAGCCTGGAGGAGGCAGCGGCCTCCGTTTACCGAAAGCTGTTGGACGTGGCCTCCGGCGAGCCGACCAAGGCTGAGATCCTCGGCTACACCGAGAGCATGAACATCTTCGTTCGCGGCCCGATCATCTAGTAGACTTGGAATCTGAACGGGTCCAGGTCGCAGAGCCTGGCGTGGGGCGAACGCGAGCGAGCGCAGCGTTCGCGGGTGTCCCCAAGATTCCCCCCTGGTTACTTCATCATTGAAAAAGAAGAACCTGGCACAGGCTACCGACCGAAGGGAGGAAGACCGTGCGAATCACGAACGTCGAGCCAATCGTCTTGATGGCTCCCGTCAAGGAACCATGGCGTATCGGCACCGCCGTTTTCACCAGCATGAACTCGGTCCTGGTTCGGGTGGATACCGACGAGGGGATCAGTGGCTACGGGGAATGCATGGTGCGATTTGCCCCGGAGGCGGCCGCTGCCATCGTCGAGAAGATCCTGAAGCCGGTTGCGGTTGGACAGGATCCTTTCCACGTGGAGTTGATCTGGGACCGAATGTATCGGGTGATGCGGGGTCGTGGTCACTCCAAAGGGTTCGTACTTGAGTCTATGAGCGGGGTGGATATCGCCCTTTGGGACCTGATGGGGAAGGCTCTGGGGCAGCCGGTCCACCGTATCCTGGGTAGTTATGGCCGTGGTTACCTGCAGGTCTACGCCTCCTCCTTGCTCTTCAAGCCGACTGAATTGCTCGTGCGGGAGGCAGAGGAGTTGGCAGCGCAGGGCTATGGGGCGGTGAAGCTGAAGATCGGCCAGGGCATCGAGACCGACCTGCGGAACGTCGATGGGATCAGGTGGGCTCTCGGGGAAAGCGTGAAGCTGATGGTCGATGCTAACTGCGCCTATGATACGCTCGAAGCGTTGGAGTTGGGTCGACGACTGGAGTCATCGGGTGTGTACTGGTTTGAAGAGCCTGTGGCACCGGAGAATCTGGAGGGATACTCCAAGTTGGCCCATGCTCTGGACATGCCCATAGCAGGGGGCGAATCGGAGTTTACCCACTGGGCCTTCAAGGAGTTGTTGACGAGGGAGGCCATCGATATCGTCCAGCCGGACCTTGGTCGCTGTGGCGGCTTCACCGAGGCCAGGAAGATAGCGGCTCTGGCCAGCGCCTTCGACGTTCCGGTGGCCCCCCACACCGGGGCATCCTCAGCCGTAGAGGTCGCGGCCGCGATCCAGTGGGCGGCTGCTTTGCCCAACCTGCTGACCTTCGAGTGGATGTATCCACCCAACCCTCTGCGGGAGGAGTTGCTGGTGGAACCGCTGCCGCCGATGCGGGATGGACAGATCGAGGTACCGCAGAAGCCAGGGCTGGGGATCGAGATCGACGAGAAGGCGCTACTCCGCTTCCGAGCTGGCTAGGGTCCTGACCTTAGCTCGCGACGAGCTTGGTGGGACGGGCGAGCTGCCCGTAGGAGAGCTCGCCCGTCTGCTCCGCCTCCAGCAGCTCCAGGAAGAGGGCGAGCAGCCCCGGGTCCAGCCGTCGACCACCCATGGTGCGCAACTGCTCCACCGCCTTTGGATCGTAGACGAGGGTGGCCTCGCCGTTGGCCATGCAGAGGATGTCGTAGCTGTCTGCCACGGCGATGATCCTGGCCCCCAGGGGGATCTCTTCCCCTGTATGCTCCTTAGATACGCGGGAACCATCGTACCAGTCGTGATGGTACCGGATGGAATCCTCGGTGCCCTCGAAGGCGGGGATCTCCCGAGCGATCATCGCGCCCATCTGTGCGTGCTGCCGTATGTTGTAGAACTGGTACTCCGTCGGCTCCTTGTCGGGTGGCAAGATCGTTGAGTTGTCCTCCTGGCCGAGCTTTCCGATGTCGTGGATCAGAGCGGCCCGATGCAGCACTTCTGCCTCGACCACACTGAACTTGAGCTGCTTGGCCATCTTGGATACATGCCCGGCCACCCGTTGAGAGTGCTGGAAGGTGAAGGGGTTGCTGCGGTCCAGCACCTCGGCGATGATCGCGATTGCCTTGATCACCTGCTCCTGTTTCATCCGATTGACGCTGAGCAGCTGGTAGACCGCAACGGCCGGCAGAAACAGCAACAGCGCGTACTGTGATCCCTGGTGCCAGCTTGTCGCTCCCAGCACCGCCAGGAGCGTCAGCAGGATGCAGGGTATGTATACCTCTCGCCAATTGGCAACGTAGTTCCTTGCGAAGGGCTCGCCGTTCCGAGCTGTAGCCAAGACCGTCACCAGGGCGCTCTCCACCAGCCAGTGCCCGCTGCCCGAGACGAACATGGCGCCAGCGTTTCGCCAGCTGTCCAGGGGGAGGGCTGTTGTGTCCGCCATGCCGTTGTAAAGGGCGGCAGCGAGACCGATGCTGAGGACCCCCGTAGCCGTGTTGAAAAGGATGTTCCAGAGACGACGGTGGGTGGCGAGGCCGGAAGCTACGAACACGACCGCGGTGAGAAGGCAGGCTATGGAGGGAGTGGACAGAAATACCGCCATCAGCAGGATCCCACCGGTTAGGTCGATCCTGAGGTGCCTGTAGGCCTGAGGCAGAGGGTGCATCCCCGCGAGGACCCCGAACACCGAGAGGGTGACGAAGAGGATCAACTCCGGTTTTTCGATGCGTTGCGGGAGGGTGATGAAGAGGACGACGGCGCCGGCCGCAATCACAAGCAATATGTAGACCTGGATGGGCCGTGGGAAGCGTCTCATCTGGTCGTCTCTCGGTTCGGTTTACAGCCGTACAACAGAAAATGGCCTCTGGCGGTGTTCTCCATTCGACCAGAGGCTGTGGTCTTGACACAACAAAAAACAGTACCACCATCCGGGCGCAGAGCGCTTCGCGGTGTAGTGCCCCGACCAAATTGATTTCGATCGGTAGGGCGGGGGTTTATCCTCCGCCGCGGCGCGTCCGATGGACCGGACGGCGGGGTACACGTGACGCGAGCGAGCGCAGCGTCACGCCCGCCCTACGCTTCAAAACCAGTGTGGTCGTGTACTAGCAGTAGGAGCTCGAGACGAAGCACGGCTGAACCGACGAGCCCTTCACCGGCTTCCCTACCTTGGTTGGCGGGGTCGGGTGGCTGTCTTCCCATCCCCAACTCGCCAGTGCCACGCCCGTGGACATCATCAATAGGGTTGCCATTACCAGCGTCATAACCAGGATCAGAGCAGTCCTTCTCATCTTGCGCCTCCTCGCTCATGCTCTCGCGGCCCTTGCGGACCGAAAGAAAGGCTGCGGGCCCGATGTGGAGGACAACCCGGTATCCCGGGAGCCGCTGGAAAGCTGCTCTCCTTGGCAACCTGGCAATCCTCCTGACGCCGGAACGGCCGGTGCGGACCCATGGCTTTGCGCCCCCACCTTTCGATGGGTTTGCCTTTGTCAAACGGAGATTCGCTGACGACAAATCTACCGAGCGTCAGTCTAGGCCATAGCAACTTCTAGTAAATAGCCAAAAAGTACTATTCGAGGTACCCGAGCCTGGAGAAGGTCACAGGAGGCAGCTGTCAAGGTCGCGGTGCTGTCCAGCACCGGCCGACTCCCCACGCTGTCGATGCTCTAACAGTGTGTATGGTATAACCCTGGGGATCACCCAACGGCGCGTGCCGGAGGTAGGCGCGACCGGCCGGTCGCCCCTTGTGGTTTTCGGCGACGGTCTCTACCTAGCTTACTGGTGAGCCTCTTCGGAAACGGCCGCGAGAAACCTGTGAAGAATGGCGAGGCCGTCCAGGACGGTCTGGCGCTCTTTCTCTGTCGCCGCCTCCAGGGCGATCGCCAACGGACTCGACCGCCCCCTTGGCCCCATCTGCTCCAGATAGGACTTGACGGCATCCGTCAGCACGACGCGAGTGTAACGTCGGTCCGAGCTATCCACGAAGCGGCGTACGAGCTGCTTCCGTTCCAGCCGTTCGACCAGACTCGATACTGTGCTCTGAGCCAGCCCCATGCGCTCGCTGAGCTCCCGGATGGTCATTCCATCTCGGTTCTCCCGCAGCGATTCCGCCAGCATCGTCATTGCCTGCAGCTGGGGCGCAGTGAGACCCACCTCACGCTCATCCGCAACGAAAGCTCGCAGAACCATTCTCCGGATTTGCCGTAGATGCTGATCGATGATCTCCGCATCACGACGCAATTCATCGCCTGGTTCTTCCAACCTGTCCTCGTTCTTCATGGCGACAAAGGATCGACGCTTTCTGATCTTGGGTTCGATGCTGAACCCCCTCTTTTCACGAGTGGCTCCTCCTGAGGAGCTGTAGCCCGGGGACCAACCGGGGCACACGCTGCTGGTACTGTCTGTACTGTTCGCCAAAGGTCTCCGACAGCAGTCTCTCTTCCGGGGGTACCTTGGCAACAAGCATGGAGACTCCGATCAGCGACAAGAGCACCCAAGCCCCAAGCCCATTCATGAGCATGGAGCCCAGGATCATGCCGATTATCCCGGTATATATGGGATGCCTGGTGATCCGGTAGGGGCCATCAACGCGCAGCTGGTGGCCTACCTTCACTTCCGGCGCGTGGGACCACATTGTTCCGAGAGCGAAACGAGCCCAGAGTGTCAGCCCAGTCGACAGGGCAAGACAGATTACGCCGGGGATCGCGATCCAGAGGGGTGTAGAGCCCACGGAGCGGAGCGGCTGAAATGGAGCGTACCAGCCGATCAGGACGATCAGGGCCAGTACAACCACCCAGACGGGCCGAAGGCTCGATCTTCTCTCCACCCTGGGCGCCTTCCAGAGATTGTAGATCCAACCGAGCCCCCAGACCACGAGAAACAGGCCCCAGCAGAGCGCGAAGACCGTCAAGTCGACCGAGTACATCGAGGCATCCCCCTTCCAGCAATATTGCATCGCATACGATAGATCGTATGCGATGCAATACTAGCGGGAGACGACATGGGTGTCAATAGATCTTACCCTCGCAAGTTGCAGGTCGTCCCAGGGAGCGGAAGTTGGTCTTCCAACTTCCGTTCCGCCAACTGCTCGTGGGGGTGCAAACTAAGGATTCCGGTGCTGCTCGCGGCCTGGCCTGGCGTCGACGAGGACGCCGACGAGCAGTGCGCCGACGAGGAGGATCGCTCATCCCCAGGTTGTGGCCGAGGCGTATCCATAGACAGTGGCCGCCCCAGAGCCTGCCATTTCTGGATGGGAAGCAAGGTAGTGCGGCGACACAATGGTTCTGACCAGTGTCATCCTGAGTACCTCAGGGTTCCGGGAACCCTGTGCGAAGCACAGAAACTTGTCTGCTGCCGACTTGCCCTGTAAGCTCGGTTGT
>JAJYNT010000137.1 GCA_021786215.1 Chloroflexota bacterium
GCTGACCGTGTCGGATCTCACCTCTCGGGTGATGCCCTACCTGGAGGCGGCCGGGCTGGCCACCGAGCGGGATCGAGGCTACGTGGAGCAGGTGATCCCCCTGGTTCAGGAGCGGATCCGCAAGCTGAGCGACGCCGTCGAGTTCACCGACTTCTTCTTCGCCGATAGCCTGGAGTTCGATAGCTCGCTGCTGATCCAGAAGGGGATGACGGCGGAAAGCAGCCTGGCAGCGTTGCGAGCGGCCAGGGAGCGGGTAGCCGGCCTTGCCCGCTGGGACCGAACCGCTCTGGAGGAGCTGCTCCGTCCCCTTGCCGAGGAGCTGGGGGTGAAGACGGGTCAGCTCTTCGGGGTCCTCAGGGTAGCCAGCACCGGCCGGACCGCTGCCCCGCCCCTCTTCGAGACCATGGAGGTGTTGGGCAGGGAGAGGGTGATGCCCAGACTGGATGCGGCCGAAGCCAGGCTGCAGAAGCTGGCAGCATTGACAAAGTAGCGCCCAGCAGGGCTTGGGAGGGCGAGGCTCCTGCCGAGCCGCATCGGGTGGCTCGTCGGAAGGCTGGCTCTCCCGCAACTGTTGCCCGATCTCACGCCCTGGTGAACCGTGCTCCCACCCTCCTCTCGTGGTCCATTCCTTGCCAGGGACAGGACCCATGCCCGCGACGGCGCTGGTGCAGCACGCGCCAGAACGACGTCGCCGAGCCAGCGAGGCGTCGGAATCCACACGTCGATCCAGAGGCTCGACCTCAGAGTGTGAGGGCACTCAAGCTCTTGCTGCCGTCTGGATGGAGAGGAGTCTGCCGCCGAATACCGCGCTCGCGGCGCAGATCAACCCAGGACTGCCCAAACGCCCCTAAGGGGCTATTCGCTTGAACTGCCAGTCCTCCCACACAAACCCATAGGTGTTCGGAGCGCCCTTCAGTTCCTCGTGGAACAACCGCTCCACCTCTTCTCTGGTATAGCCCTCGACCCTCAACGTGCGATCTCCGTACACCACCTTTACTGCCTCCCGGAGCCCATGTCTCCAGACTTCAGCATTGGTGTTCTGAATGGTATCCAGAGCACCGCCAAATACGATCTTGGCTCCTTTGGGCAACTCGGGCTGCGTCTCCTTGAGCTGCACCAAGCTCCTGTGGGCCATCAGCCCCGCCTGCTGCCGCCAGAAGAGCTGTCGTTGAGACTCCGCAAAGGAGAGCGCCACAAAGAGGGGGAGTATCGCCAGAACCGCCACGGCGGCACCTCGGGCATGTCCCACGAGGTGCCGGTACAAGTCAACCAGGCTGTTGGCAACGGCCAGCGAGAAGAACATTAGGGGCACGTACAGATACCGATAGCCCTGACCGTTTACCAACAGCAAGGGAGTCGTACTGAGGAAGAAGGCAACCAGTGAGAACCTTGACAGCCAGCCACCGCAACTCCAAAGCAGAGCCACCGCTACGACCACCAGCCCGGAAGCCAAGAGAAGACCGAAAGCGTCGGTCATACTCACCAGCCGGATGAAGCCATTCTGATCGAACGGTGCCAGAAGGAGGTCCCGGGTTAGGCTAAAGGAACTGCTCTCCAGGGAGGGCACCACCGTGGACACCGGATAGAAGAACAGGTTGCGCACGATCCACGGGCCAGACTGGTAGTGATAACCCTCCCCTTCTGTGAACCTGAGGGCGTGGATCTGCAGTGGGACCATCGCCAGCAGGAGAACCCCAAGAACCACGAGTCGCTGCCGGAAGCCCTGGAAGGAGCCTCGTTTGCGAGAATAGAAGAGGTCGAGGCCAGCGAGGATGGCGAACCAGGGCAAGGCAGTCACCTGAGTCAGGGAGGCACCAAGGAGTGCCACCATGGCGCCGACGCCCCACCGGGCCCGACTTGTCTGCAGGTAGCGAACATATAGAGCGAAAGCCATGGCGCCGAAGAAACCAGCCACCGGGTGGGTGATGGCGCCGAGCCATCCCACCCCTTCCGTACTGGCAAAATGAACTGCGAAGATCGAGGCTGCAGCCGTTGCCTTGAGCCGGCTTCCCGTCAACTGCAATGCCGCAGCAAAAAGAAAAAGAGTGGTCCCCAGGTGGAATCCGATGAGCGTCAAGTTGTATCGCTCTGGGTCGAAGCCACCCAGCTTGAAGGCAAGCCACAGGACTGCGGTATGGACCGGGGCATAGTAGAGCGTGGAGTTGATCCGATGTGGAAGCTGCCTGAAAGGTAGAAGGTCTGCCAGACTCCAATCCGGCTCGCTAATGGACCCAACCAGCCACCATGAATCCGCGACGAAGTAGTTGTGGATCCAGAGAATGTAGTTGCCTACCGCAAGAACGGCAACCACCAGGGCACAGAACAGATGGGACTTGCGGAGGCTTGAACGAGTGGAAGAGATCACAGTCAGTACCTCATTGGTATCGGAGAGCCTGATAACAAGGAAGCATGTGGGAAATGCGGCAAACGATGAGCCTGTCAGCCGAAACCAGTGCAGGACCGGAGGGATTATACAAGGCGACCCCGGCAGAGACAACCGAATGTACTCGTTCGCTACCTCCGTAACGCTCCTCCATTCCAGTGACACTGTTGGTTCCTCAGATCGGGATTTCATCTCCTGATCAACCTTCTAGATGGCCTCTTTCGACAGACCGTCAAAACAGGAGTCGACGCGGCGGCGAAAACAGCCGACATGCTACAATAGCTACCCTGCTGCCAGGCTTGGACCACATCTGATGCACACAGCAGGAATACCAGCTCTCCTCATGTTCAGAGAACTTCAAGAGACAAACCAGCCGTAACGGACACTGCAGACTATGCCGATAGCAGAGTGGTCATCCGTTCTGAAGTCAGGCCTTGACACTCGCTCTTGGATCTTAACGGCGTTTCTCGAGGCGGCCTGCGCCGCCGCCCTCATGGCGCGCATCGCCTTCGGGCCGATGTCTGCATCACCGCAGCCACTGCTATGGCTTGCCGGAGCAGGCGTCTGGATGGCCCTGTATCTTCGGATCACGCTGTGGAGCACCCTTTCCATACTCTCGCAGGAAGCATCAACGGATCGCCACGCGCATTGGCGCCTTTGGGTGTCGACCATCCCACTCCTGGTGCTCTCCCTGCTGGGCACCACGCTGCTCCAAGTCCGACCGGGGCTTAACGACTGGGTTTGGCGCGTCCTTTCGCCGATTCAGCCCTTCCCAGTAGTCGCCACAGCTGTTGGCCTTCTCTTTGTTTGGTTGCTGAAGCTGCTGGCGGTCCATGGTACCGATATGGGAACAGGCGATGCTCGCAGTCGAGCTTGGGGATGGTCCGCCGATGTTGCCATGCCGACAGCCCTGCTGCTCATCGGCATCCTCCAGGCCAGCGCATTCCTGGTGCCCATCGGCAACGCCTTTCTGCGTTTCTGGGCCATCGCCGATGCCCTTGGGGCCGGCACCCCTTACCCCGTTACCGCCACAGAGCCGGGGCCGATGGAAGCCGGAAGCCCGCCCTACGTCTACGACCTTCCTCTCTTTCCTTTGATGCTGAGAGCTTCCTTCGCTCTTCTTGGACACAACTCCGCCGCTGCCCACATGCCGGCAGCCTTGGCCAACGCGTTGTTTCCACTGTCTCTATATCTCCTCATACGAGAAGCGACCGGCTCAAGGTCAACGGCCATCACGTTCGGCGCCCTGGGCTCCCTTTTCCCGTTCCTCCGCTTCTGGGTGCTTAACCTGCCCGACCCCGATCCCCTTCTGCTCACCAGCGCCTGCTTCGCGGCCTACTTCTACCTGCGTGCGCTGAGCAGACCTCGAGCCTCCGCCTTGTGGGTCGTCGCGGGCTTGGTCGCGGGTGTCCTCAGCCTCTCACGCCCGGAGGGCATCCTCTACGCCGGCTTCCTGGTGCTGGGAATAGCGTTGTCCCGTCCCCAGGCCAGGCAGTTTGGAATGTACCTGTTCTGTCTGGCGCTGTTCCTGGTGCCGATGGTGGCTGCCTGGATGCTCAACTTCGGTTTCCTATGGCCGCAGAACTACAACGGTACCCTGCAACTCGATTACCCTCTGCAGAACTTTCGGATCCTGGACGATCGAGGGGCGCTCCAAATCTACCAAGGAGGGTTGGGCGTATATGGGATCTGGGCCCTGGCGCTGCTGGCCTTGTTCATCGGGCTGGTGCTCTTCGGCACCGTTGCGATGGCCATCAAGGATCGTCGCCTCCTGGCGATCGCCCTGCCCGGCATAGGGAACACCGTAACCATCTTCTTCGCAAACCCCTACATCCCCAACACCTTCCACTTCGCCGATTTCTTCCGCCACGCCTCTCTTGGACTACCGTTCCTCATCTTCACCGTAGCCTACGGCTTCCACATGGTGTACCAGCATCTAGTTGTCCGCCGAAGATGGGCGCTCGTTGCTTACCTGGGCCTGTTTCTACTGACTGCATCTGTGGTCCGAGAAGGCGATATTCTCGCCAACCCCACCGCGACCCATCGACCAGGCCAACCCTACGCCACCCAGGCCCTGGCCACATATACCTACCTATCCATGCAGACCATCCTGGAGCACCCTGTGCCACTGCCTGAGATGACCTACCATCCGGATGGAGCCGCGACCGTGGCCTATCCCACTTTCATGAGATGGCCTGAGGATATCCTGGAATTCTATGGGCCGCTGGATATGGCCTTCGACAGCGATTTCCGGCCCTTTGGATACGCTTCGGTGATAGCGTTCCTGCTGGCGTTGGCCTTCTCCCTACTGGCCGGTGGCGATTCGCCAGAGGCCGGTCCCGAAGCCTTCAAAAGAGCCAAGATCAGCCGGGACGGACGGGATTGACTGCGGACATGAACACGTGGACGCCACCACAGAAGCCAATTGGTGCAATCAACACCAAGTTGCAGTTGGGCAGCTATGCGGCTCTGACTTTGCTGGAGGCGGGCATCGCCGCCTATTGCATGGCGCGGATTGTCCTTGGCCCAGTGTCGCAATTCGCTTATCCGTCGCTGTGGCTTTTGTGGGCCATAACCGCACTGACGGTCTTCTGCGGCATGTCCCTGTGCATCATCCTTCCGCTCCTGTCCGGAGACCTCCGCGGGATCAGCCACGGAATCCCACTCTGGATGGCGGACATCCCCGTTCTCGTCATTCTATCAGCCGAACTGATAGTGCTTCAGCTCAGACCAGACTTGGGCAGCTGGCCCTGGCATCTCTTCTCCCCTCTGGAGCCGTTCCCGTCTGTGGGAATGCTCCTCGGGGTCCTGTTGCTGTTCCTGCTGAAGCTACTCGCAGTCACCTTCCTCCTGCATGGCAAGAGTCCTGTGAAGCACCGCATCTACGCCGGGTCGGCCGACGTCGCTGTACCCCTAGCCATGTTGCTGATCGGAATCCTGCAAGCCTCGGTTTACCTGGTGCCTTTGGGAGACCTGTTCCCTCGAGTCTGGGCGGTCGCGGATGCCATCGCATCGGGCATCAGCTATCCAGTCACCATCACCGAGGCTCCCACCGTCATCGCGGGAGGTCCTCCCTACATTTACGATCTTCCGCTGTCTCCCCTGCTGCTGAGGGCCGCCTTCGCACTAGTCGGACACAACTCCGCAGCAGCCCACCTCCCTTCCTTTCTCGCCAGTGTTCTGTTCCCGCTGTCTATCTACCTACTGTTGCGGACCGCCATCGGCTCGAGACTGACTGCCCTGGTGTTCGCGACACTGGCATCTCTTTTCCCCTACTTGCGGTTCTGGGTGCTCAACTTGCCAGACCCTGACCCTCTTCTTCTGACAGGTGTGTGCCTTGCCGCCCATACCTATCTTCGCGCGCTGAATGGAAGAGAACGGCCACGACGGTGGGCCATCGCCGGCATCGCCAGCGGGCTACTCAGCCTAACTCGTCCCGAAGGCATCCTCTACGCAGGCTGCCTCGCTGTTGGGATGGTGGCGTCCCGCCCCAAGAGAAGACTCCTCGCTGTCTACATCCTGTCCTTCGCCGCTGTCCTGGTACCGATGTCGGCTGTCTGGATGGTCAACTTCGGGTTCCTCTGGCCCCAGAACTACAATGGCACCCTGCGCTGGGACCATCCCATCCAGAACTATGACATTCTTCGAGGTGCCGATGCCCTGGGCTTCTACCAACGAGGTCTGGGCCTAGATGCCCCGTGGGCACTGGCTTTCCTCGTCCTGTGTTTCGTGGCCGTCCTGCTCGGTGTTGTAGCGATGGCTTTCAAAGGCAGGCAGCTCTTAGCGCTTGCTGTGTCGGGCATCGGAAACAGCGTGGCGGTGTTCTTCATCAGCCCTGCGGTGACCAACACCTCCCACTTTGCGGACTTCTTTCGGCATGCTTCCTTTGGACTGCCCTTCCTGTTGCTCACCGCAGCCTATGGCCTTCACACGTCTTTTCATCGCCTGGCATCTCGAAGACCCTTCGCCATCGCCAGGCATGTGGGGTTGGTACTCCTGATACTGATAGTAGCCCGCGAGGGCGATATCCTCGCCAACCCAACCGCCACGCACCGTCCAGGGTCTACCCAGGTGCTGACCGACAACGGCTATCTGTCGATACAGACCGTTCTGGAGCACCCGATGCCGTTGCCCGCGATGACCTACTATCGCGAGGGCAGGCTGGAGATCGCGTACCCAGTCTCCATGGCGTGGCCTGAGGATGCGATCGCCTTCTTCAGACCGTTGGACATGACCTTCGATGATCGGGCGCGTCCCTTCGGATACGCATCAGTGGTCGCGTTCCTCCTGGCTCTCGGTTTCGCCCTGTTGGCCGAACCCGGACTCACCAACTCAGGACTCCAGAGCAGTAGACCCAGATAGGTCGAAGGGGCATCGACAGCATGATCAGGTCTGATGGAGGCATACTTTCAATGCTGGACGGTCGTAGATCGGGCAGAGCGAAATCCTATCTCCGACAACAGGCAGGCGCAGGGTGACAAGAACCCAGGACAATCGAGGGCCTATCGTTGGAGTGACGCTCTCTGGAATTGGCATCTTCTCTTGGGCTGTGCTCTACACTTCCTTGGAGCTCGGCAGGACCACACCCACAACCGTAAGTAGAGCGTGGCTGGCAATGCTCCTTGGCCTGGGAGCCGCTCTGTTGATTTGGCAGTCTCTATTCGCCTTGTGGCTCAGGCATGTCTCAGGTCTGCCCGTTCACATCTTGATCGCTAAGGTCTCCGCCCCAGCCATCGCGTTACTGTTCTGCGCTCCCTTTTCGATCGCGGCGTACCAATCGGACGAAACCTTCCACTACCTGACCGGGAACCCGATACCCAATGCCCTTGTACGTTGGACTCCGTTGCTGATCATGTTGGTTTATCAAGAGGCAACTCTGGTGTGGAACGCCAGCCTCGACGGCCGAGTTGCGCCTTGGCTGCATAAGAAACATGCCGCGCCTCTCCTCATCTTCGCCGCCTTCGCGAGTCTCTACATCTTCAGTGCTGGCGGCCACCTCTATAGCCCGGATGAGCGCTACATGTATGCAGCGACCGAGAAGCTTGGCGAGTGGGTACCTATCGAGGCTCTCAACGGGGCAGGCGAGCCCCACCCGGATGGAATCCAGCCTGGTTACTACAAGTACGGCCTTGTTCCGTCCTTGTTGGCGCTTCCACCCTATTGGATTTCCAGGGCGGTCGGCCTAAGTAGCTTGAGGAAAAACGTTGCAGTGCGGCTGAAAAGGGTGGCATTGGGCAGCAGCCTGATCGTGGCCCTGATCCTAGCGGCCGGCGCGGTCTGGGTCTCCGGATCACCCCTCGGCATTTGCTGATGCGCACAGGTTGGGCTCCGTCAATCCCCTCAGACCCCGCATCGGCCTTGCGCTGGTCGCCATCCCTCTCACCTTCTGGATAGTGTATGCCAGGTATACCGAGCGAGTAACGCGCACCACCTTCGGGCTGCTCTCGGTAGGCATCACGTCTGTCCTGCTACTGGGTGTGGGCATGAGTGTGACCGCACGCCAACCGGGACTCGACAGGCCACCGGCAACGGCTGTCTTCCTTTCTCAGGACAGATCCCTGTTCAGGGTCATGTCCTACAAGCCGAGCCTGGCCATGAATCTCATTCTCACACTGCTGGCAGGCGGGGATCCGAACAAAGTGGACGAGGAGGGTCCAACCCAACTCAACTTCCGGTACCGCTACATGGCAGAGGTCTTGTCGCCCAATTTCGCCACCCAATATGGACTTCAGTCCATTGATGGATATGAGGTGCTCCAGTCGACCCGACAAGCTATTGCCCTGTCCTATATGGGGAGCAGTTCCGCGGAGACCTATGGCCTAATCGATGCCGACGGGTCACCCGAGGGAAAAGAACTGCAGGGAAAACTCGCCGACATCCAGCTGCGTAACCTGCTCGATCACCTGCCCGTGCTGAGAGCCTTCAACGTGAAGTACGTGCTGACAAACCTCGAGCTGTGGCAACATTCGGATGAACTGAGACTAGCCTTCACCAGCCCCATAGCCATGCTGGACCCGCGGACCGAGACGGCAGTACACGTGTACGAGGTACTGAGGACCCTACCTCGAGTCTATCTGGTCTCCAAGGCCACCGTTATGGACGATAACGTCGCGGCACTCGACACTATACTGGCAGAAAGGGTGAACCCCGCCGATACCGTGCTTCTGGAGAACTACCCATCTACCTCACCGATAGGGCCAAGGCTGGACCAGGCAAGGTCTTCAGATCGGATCGTCTCTTATGGGAATACAGAGATCGAACTAGAGGTCGATACCAACGGCAGCGGCTTTCTGGTGATAAACGATGCCTATTACCCCGGATGGACTGCCCAGGTTGACGGAGCGCAGGTCCCCACCTACGTGGCCAACGGTTGGGTTAGAGCCATACCTATCGATACCGCGGGCAATCACTCCGTGCGCTTGAGCTACGAACCGCTCCTGCTGAGAGAGGGTCTCTGGATCACCGCCACGTCGCTCGCCTTATGCGCCGCCGCAGTGTGGGCCTTCGCCCGATACCGCAGGAACGGCCTTCAGTCGTAGCCGGGCTGGCATTGGTGAGAGTGTTTGCTCCGCAGTTCAATTTGTGACCCACGACCTGCCCCCCTATAATATCCGTGCCCGCTGGCTTGCGGATTCCCTGTTGGCCGGTGGCCGGATCAACTCATGATCGCGAACCTCCAGCTGTGGTGGACGCCTTTGTCTAGCCATAACCTGTAGCGACCTGGAGCAAGTTGACCAGCTCTCCACAAACGCCCAAACTCACCAGCATAGTCATCGTCACCTACAACCGGCTGGAGCAGACCGGGCGGTGTCTGGATAGCATTGTCTCCAACACCCCCGAGCCCCACCAGTTGATCTTCGTGGACAACGCCTCCACGGACGATACCATCGCCTACCTGCGGGAGCGTTTCGGGGCGGACTCGGTCATCGCCAACGACAATAACGAGGGCTTCCTGCGTGCCGCCAACCGTGGAATAGCGACCGCCACCGGTGATTACGTCCTGCTGCTCAACAACGATACCACCGTCACACCCGGCTGGCTGTCGGCATTGATTGATGCTGCGGAGCGAGCGGCCGACGTGGGGATCGCGGGTGGCAAGATCGTGGGGCCCGACGGGCGAATCCAGGTGGCGGGAGCCTACATGGCCTTCGACGGATCGGCCCGCATGATAGGGGACAGGATGGAAGTGGACGATCCCAGTCTCTCGGAAGAGCGGGAGGTGTGCTACGTCGGCGGCCACTGCATGCTGATCAAGAGGGCCGTCCTGGAAGCCGTTGGCCCACTCGATGAGTCCTACGGGTTTGGCTACCACGAGGACACCGACTACTGCTACCGGGCCCGGGCGGCGGGTTTCCGGGTGGTCTACACCCCCGACTGCCTGGTCCACCACCAGCTGTTCGGCACGCCCCTCCCGGAGCGGCAGAGGATCATCGCCGAGAACCAGCGGCGCTTTCTCGAGAAGTGGCACGACCAGCTCTTCCTACGGCGCTTCGTGCGGCCGCGGGTGGAGTTCCGCGCTGACCAGCGTGAACTACCCGTCGGGTCGGGCTGGTTCGCCGCCGAGACCGACTACACCTGCACCGGAAAAGAGGCCTGGTGCTACCTCGAGCCGCCTCGGGGAGAAGAAGCAGTCCTCGAACTGGTGGCTGCGGCCTCTCACCCCGATCTGGCCGAAAGACCCCTCCACCTGGAGGTCCGGGCAGCGGGGCAACTGGCCGGCCACGCCTTCTTCCGCACCCCTTGGGAGGTGAGACAACTCTTCTTCCCGGTGCCAAGGGTAAATAGCGGGCCCCTCCGCATCGATCTGCGAGTCGATAGAACCTGGCGTCCCGACGATCGGTTTCAGGACGGACGGGATCCTCGAGAGATCGGCATCGCCGTCCATCGGATGTCGGTGGGCAGGCTCTCCGAGGCTCGGGGGTGGGCTGCTGAAGGGGTGCCGGTAGAGGCCTCGCTCCAGCGCCTCCGGGACCATCTGGCCTATCTTGAGAAGGCCCTTGCCGACAAGGATGCCTTCTATGCCCGGGAGCTGGAGGGTAAGGAGCGGCTGATCGCCCAACTCCAGGGGAACCTGGAAAGGTATCACGCCACCCTTCCCTTCCGCCTCTACTTCGCTCTGAAGAGGCTGCTCGGCAAGAAACCGTAGGTCGCGGACAGGAGCCGGGCTCCTGCAGCTATTGATTGTAGGCAAGACGTCCCTTCCTGGACGATGTGGGGCAAGTCTGTGGGAGACACCCGCGGCAAGTGGATGCAGTTGTGGGCAAGCAGGTAGAAGTGATCACGTGGAGGTTACGCAGGTGACTGTGTCCACGGAAGGGCAACGAGACGGCACGCCGGAGATCATAACAACGACCTCCGCGCCATCGCTAGATGACCGCCATCGGCCCCTGCACACAGTTGCAGCCCTGTTGCTGCTGCTGTCTTTAGGGACACCGATCGGCGGCCAGTACATGCTGGTGTCCCGAAGGGATGGAACGGCAGCAGCTCTACTCTATGGTATCGGGCTTCTGGCGTTCGCTGCAGTCCTTCTTGTCCTATGGATAATGTCTCCAAATCGTCGGCCCTGGCGAATGGCGACTCCTCACTTCCTCCAGGCAGCGACACCCAGCCTGCTGATCCGGCCCGCCATTGGAGGCCTGTCAGCGATCCTCCTCCTGGTTTCGTTGGCCACCATCAACACCGCATCGGCTCGTATCACCTTAGGAGCATGGGTCATGAGCATGCTGCTGGCACTGACGGCGGCAGTGCCCAGGGAGCTGTGGCCTATCCAGCCGCTTGTCCTCTGGAGGAAAGCGGTATCATCTGGGTGGCAGACTCGAGAGGTAGTGGTTGTCACCTGCATCGTTCTGGTCGGGGGCCTGTTGAGGCTGTACAACCTGGACGGCATCCCGAGCGGCAT
>JAJYNT010000424.1 GCA_021786215.1 Chloroflexota bacterium
CGGTGAAGAGGGACCTCGAGACCTACTTGAGCGCTGGTGCTGGTAGTCTATCAGGTCCATAGCCATTCCGATAGGCATGCAAGCTCTGAACGCGACAAAGGTCCCGGCTGGAGTCCGAGACCTTTGTCGCTATGCTCTGAGGCTCAGGGCATCTGCCCACGACGGCCGATCCAAGTCCATACCGTATTGAGGTCCTGGCTCTTGTCCGTCGTGTCCGTCTTCTCAATACCGTTGAAGTGGACGCATGACAACGATGGTCAGATCGCTACTAACCCCACCTCCAGTCTGCGCCGGCGGCAATAGCCAGGGCTGCCACGGTCATGGCAACGTACAGCAGTTTTACCCACACGTGTCGCCATTTGATCATCCTTTTCACCTCCCTTCTTTCCGCTAGCTCGGCAACAATGGTTGGCGCGACACGATCATGCCTTGGGGAAGCTCGTAGCCCCCCGGCCACTGGCAACGACACAGCGATAGCGGCTCGGCTGTTCAATGAGCAGAAGGTGCAGGGGTGACCGGATCTTCCACCAGGATGACACGAGCGGATTGTAACACATCCCTGGAAAAGTCAAGCCAAATTAGGAGTAATTGGCTATCTCACTGGGCGGCCGCCCCGTAAGACTGAGCCGTCGCGTTTACCCGTCCGGCCGTGGTTGGCCCGTCGCTGCTCCAATCGCGCTGGATGGTGACGTACTTGCCCTGCCAGACATCACCGGGAACACCCGTGTGAGGTGTCAGGTAGCTAACCGGCGTCAGATAGCGAGAGATCCACTGGGAGATCGGAATGTATCGATCCTCGCCCAACCAGGATCGACTACCCTGGTTGGGGTCCATGACGTAGACGCCGAGGATCTTTGCCTGGGGATCTTGTGACGGGTCGGCTGAGGCGCGTATTCCCCGAACAAGAATGTAGTGGTCGCCCTGCCAGATTAGCGCGATGGACGGCTCGTGGTGATTGGGGTCCGCCAACAGCCAGGCCATAGTACTGGTTGCCACAGTAGGGTCATCGTACAGGAAATGGTTGAACCCTCTGCCCGGAAGCCAATGGCTGGCAGCCGAGGCTACAGCGAAGGGCGAGGCGTCCCACTGGTCCTCGGTGAAACCCGCGTTGTGGCTCAACTCCCAATCCCAAAGACGCTGCTGCACCGCATAGCTGGACCCCAGAGACTGACCCCGATCGTACTCGATCCAGCTCTGAAGATCGGCCGGATCGCACCAGACAGGGGTCATCTGGCGATGATACGGCAATACCAGATCCAGATCAAAAGCAGCCGGGTCCGCCGGTGGGTCGGCCGGCGCCAACCAGGCACCGCTCACATACCCAACCCGCGTGCCGTCGGTGACCCTCCACCAGCCGTCGTTCACGGGACCGGCCAACAAGTGCAGGCTCGTGCCCGAGGCCAAGACGTCCACGACGGGGTTCGTCACACTGGGACCTCCTCGCAAGTTCAACTCATCGGCAACCACCACAGCTCCTCCACCGACGGATAGCTCTGCCGCCGAGGTAGTTGGGGCGATAAGGAACACGACGGCGAAAGCCAGGGCGCACAGTGTAAGTTCTCGGATAGCCGGTTGAAATCTCATCTTCTTCTACCTCCAGTGCGGTTCAGCATCGGGCCATCCGCCGGCCCCTATCGAGCATCGACGAAACGGTTGCAGTTCTGCGCCGACTGGGATAGAGTCTCTCAAGACACAGATCCCCGTGCGCTCAAGCATCTTCGAAAACTGAGGAGATGAGCCCGGGAGAGCTAGAATAGGTTCAACGGCAGAGATGCGAACCATTCCCGACTACTACGATGTGATCCAGGTAGCCCCCCAGGCGGATCACGAGGTGATCGAAGCTGCCTACCGCCGGCTAGCGACGAAGTACCACCCGGATGTGGATCACTCGCCTGGCGCCACCGAGAGAATGAAACTGCTAAATGAGGCCCACGATGTCCTCTCCGATCCAGTGAAACGCCGAGAGTACGACCTGCGAAGGGGCACAGGGCCATCTCGTCAACAGCAGGAGAACTCACCACGCCAGCCAGCCCTTCAGGCGGAGTTGGGGCAGTGGCTCACGACCGCCGCCATGACCGCGGTTATGCTGGCTATCACCGAAGGAGGATCGCGCTTTGGGCCTAGAGGGCTCCTGTTGGTTGCCATCATGGCCCTAGTGGTCTGGTTGTTGATGGGCTCGCGGAGGAGATAGGGCGGCGTCCGAAGGCGCTACCCCAGCCCTCCGTCTGTGAATCGTCCTGCTACCCCCGCCTGGTCTCGTCTTGCATCCGGCTGAACAGCACGCCACTCAGCTGACCCTCTACCGCGACTCCCGAGACTCCTCGAAAGGATGCCTTGGAGGCCACCTCCAGGCGCGACTCGAGTTGCAGCAACTGATCCCTCAGCCGGTGAGGCAGACGGTCGCCAAACTGGGAGAAGTGCCGCTCGAGGTCTGGAAGCTCTCCCATCCAGGCTTCCACATTTACCCGCAACAGCTCCGCGAGGTTATCCGGTGAGATGTTGAGGCCCGACAGATCGAGGTCCTCTTCCCTTGGCAAGAGACCGATTGGCGTCTCCCGTGCCCCTGCCTTGCCGTCGACACGCTCGCACATCCACTTCAGCACCCGGCTGTTCTCGCCGTATCCCGGCCACAGCCATTTGCCCTCCGGACTCTTTCGGAACCAGTTCACATAGAAGACCTTGGGAGCCTTGCTTCCCAGTTTGTCCCCCATGTCCAGCCAGTGCTGGAAGTAGTCGGCCATGTTGTATCCGCAGAAGGGCTGCATGGCGAAAGGATCCCGCCGCAGGTTGCCCACCGCACCGAGGGCCGCTGCGGTGGTTTCTGAGGAGGCGGTAGCGCCCAGGAATACGCCATGATCCCAGTTGTACGCCTCGGCAACCAGGGGAACAACGCCGGCCCTGCGGCCGCCGAACACAAATATGTCGATCGGCACCCCCTCAGGCTTCTCCCAATCGCTGGAGATGACCGGGCACTGGGCAGCTGGCGCGGTGAAGCGAGCGTTGGGATGGGCGGCCGGACGCGAGCCATCGGGTACCCATTCAGCACCCTTCCAGTCGATGGCTCGCGAAGGGGCCGGTCCCATGCCCTCCCACCAGATGTCTCCATCATCAGTCAGCGCACAGTTGGTGAAGATGGTATTCTCCCTGACGGTGTTCATGGCGGATGGATTGGAGTCGAAGGAGGTGCCGGGAGCAACGCCGAAGAAGCCCGCTTCCGGGTTGATGGCGTGGAGGCGACCATCCGGGCCGATCTTCATCCAGGCGATATCGTCGCCGAGGCATTCACCCGTCCATCCCGGAATGGTAGGCTGAATCATCGCGAGGTTAGTCTTTCCGCAAGCCGACGGGAAGGCCGCGGCGATGTGATATTGCCGGCCTTCGGGGCTGGTCAGCCGTAGGATTAGCATGTGCTCCGCCATCCATCCCTCTCGCTTCGCCATAGCGGAAGCGATGCGGAGCGCGAGGCACTTCTTGCCCAGGAGGGCGTTGCCGCCGTAACCGGAGCCGTAGGACCAGATTCGGTTCTTATCTGGGAAATGGCTGATGTACTTCTTCTCTATCGGAGCACAGGGCCAGGCAACATCCTGCTGGCCATCTTCCAACGGAGCGCCCACCGAGTGCAGACATTCTATAAACTCGCCGTCCGAACCCAGGGCCTCGATTACCTTGGTTCCAACCCGGGTCATCAGATGCATGTTGCAGACTACGTAGGGACTATCGGTGATCTCAACCCCGATCTTCGCTATGGGAGAGCCAACAGGACCCATCGAGTAGGGAATGACGTACATGGTGCGGCCCTTCATGGAACCGCGGTACAACCCCTCCATCGCCTGCTCGAGCTCATCGGCCTTGATCCAGTTATTGGTTGGGCCGGCCTCCTCCTGGGTGTCGGTTGCGATGAAGGTGCGATCCTCGACCCTGGCCACGTCACTCGGATCCGAACGGAAAAGGAAGCTGTTCGGTCGCTTCTCGAGCGGAATGGCCATTCCGCTCGACACCATCTGACCCATCAACCGGTCATACTCTTCCTTGCTCCCATCGCACCAGTAGACCGTGTCTGGCTGGCACAACTCGGCGACCTCGCGGACCCAGGCATTCAACTTCCCGTTTTTCACTGTGTAGCCCATTAACTCCCTCCTGTCACTAACTGGATGAACCACATCTGCGGCGACCGTGGTTTCGCGAAGTATCTTGGGCCGGAGATCCGGGACATCTGCGCGTTTCCACCAGTCAGCGGGTGAGAAGATTCCTACTCCACCATACAAGAGCTAATCATATACCATCCATCCCATCTTTAGGAGCCCTCATCAACGTATCAAACCCATTTCAACTTGTCCTGCCAAGAGGAGATGCAGGACACCAGATTCTGGAGTCCCACCCCGATCGAGCTATGGCACGATGGATGCTCTACCGGGTAGCTCCGCGAACCACGATGCATAGGGCAACGGGCGCTGCCCAATCAGGATAACGGCCATGAACAAGAAGGATTTCGAGCTACACAGGCAGCTGCTCTGGGTCTACCTGCGCCACAATCGCAAATGCACCCACTGTGGTCAACAGGTAAGCCTCGACGAGGCCGCCACCACCATAGATACGAAGGTGCCTCTCGGCATCGACGATCTCATCCGGGTCAAACTGATGCACATTCGTTGCAGAGAGGAGGCCACCGGGCGGGCACAACAGCGAGCGGCCTGAGCTGCTAGCCTTCATTCTCCCGCTCGAACATGCCAAACGACACGGCGACGCCGTCGGCAACAAGCGGCTTGCCTCTGGCCCACGCGGTGTTGATCTGTAGGGTATCAGGGGTCAGCAGCAGCAGGTCGGCATCGTAGCCAACCGCCACCCTCCCCTTGAACCCGGACAGGCCCAGACGTGCGGCTGGATTAGCGGTCACCAGCGGAAGCACCTCACTGAGATCGAGGTTCTCCTCCAGCACCGCAAGACGCACCTCATCCAGGAGGCTGTGGGCACGCCCGACCTTTAGTCCGATCGCCAGCCCGGTAGCCGGGTCCCAACGCGGGAGGCTCCCCTGAGCGTCTGTGCTCCAGCTGAGCAGTCTCAAGTCGATCTGAGATCGGAGAAACTGCTTGAGCGCTCTCCGAGGGGTCACGAAGTCGGGATCATCCTCAGCGCCGGAACCCGGAGACCTCCCGGAGGACGTAGTGATATCGACGTATCCGCCGATTTCCAGCCACTCCATAGCCTGCTGCAGCTTCTCCTGCGACCTTCCCATGTGGGTGGGCAGAAACTGGGTGATCGGAACGTCAGTGCGTTGAACGACCTCCCGCAGTGGCCCCAAGCCCGCCTTTCCTCCACCGACGTGAACGTGAACAATGCCTGCCTTGCCCCCCAGCATCCCTCCCAGACGCGCCTCTGCAGCCAATCTGGTCAGCTCATCGAAGGTAGGATGGGAACAGCGATGGTCGCTCACCGCCACCTTCACGCCGAGCACCTTGTCCACCAGGGCTATGTCATTCTGCACCGAGCCAGTCAGCGTTGGAGAGGGTATCTGGTAGGCGCCGGTGTACATGTAGGCAGTCAACCCCTCGGACTCGAGGCTGCGCACTTTCGCGAGGAGCGAGCTGACGTGGCGAGTCACGGCATCGGTTCCCAGCACCCCGACCACGGTTGTGATCCCAGCCGTGCTGATAGCGGTCAGAGTCGCCTCTGGAGTGCGGCTGGACGGCCCCATCTCGCCACCACCACCAATCAGATGCTCATGGAGATCGATGAGTCCTGGCGTCAGCAGCCTTCCGCCGGCCTCGATCACGTTTCCCTGAGCCCAGGCCGGCAGTGGATCCAGATGCGGGGCCATTGCGACTATCTTCCCACCTGCAATCAGCAGATCTTGCGCCCCCAAACTGGCAGGATCGTAGATCCGCGCGTTCTTGATCAGCGTGAAAGACATCTTGCACCACTCCTTGCACGAATCCGGCAATCTCCGAGAAACTGCCCAAATCAGAGGTGGGCAGGGATCAAGGAGCTCTCCGACCGGCTGAGATGGAAAGGTTCGATCGAGCGGAGGGCTGATTGACGCGGGCAAGGTAGCACATCTTCAAGGGTTGAGCAAGCATAGGCCTGCGCGACCACGAGCATGCAGAAAAACAATATCTTGCATTCTTCCGAGCTTAATCCTATGATCTTGCAAGGCCGTCTTAGCATGGTAACTCCACGGTACCACTCTCGGTTTCATCCGCGGGCAGACCCAGTAGCTGTTGCTGTTCAGAATGATCCGGCAGTGACAACGTCCTGCGGAACGGCGAATCGATACAGTCGGACTTCCGTCCGATATGCGGAGATCTGACCAATTTAGAGAGGTGCGCACATGGAGAACGTCAGCGAAGGCAAGGAAAGGCTACGTCTAACCCGTCGTGAGCTATTGATGTTGCTCGGAACTGGGGCTGCCTCGGTGGCGGTGGCAGCCTGCAGCGGCGGGAGCACTGCACCCTCCCCAGCCCAGGCACCTGGGGCCACAAAGGCACCTGGGGCCGCACAGGCACCCGCGCCCGCAACAGCGCCATCCTCTTCGGGCACAAAGGCGGAGAAGGTGGTCACCATCGCGCAGTATGCCGACGAAGTCAGCCTCGACCCCCAGGACACCAACGACAACGCCTCCTATGGACCCGAGAAGTGCATGTTGGAGGGGTTGATCGGTTTCAACGGGAAGATGGAACAGATCCCTCAGCTCGCGGAGAAGTGGGACGCATCTCCCGATGCGACGGTCTACACCTTCCATCTGCGCCAGGGTGTCAAGTTCCAGGACGGCACACCGTTCAATGCCGATGCAGTCAAGTTTAATTTCGACCGCATCCGCAACCCAGACAACAAGCTGAAGCGTTATTCCCTCTTCAAAGTGATCAAGCAGGTGGACGCGGTCGACGAAAACACGGTCCGCTTTACCCTTAGTGAACCGTTCGGCGCCATGATCGCCACCTTCGCCCATCCAGCGGGCGCCATCAGCAGTCCAGCCGCCATCAAGAAGTACGGTGCCGATTACGGCAAGCACCCGGTGGGCACCGGCCCCTACCAATTCTCGGAGTGGGTACCGGGCGACCACCTCACCATGGTCAAGAACCCGGACTATTGGGACAAGAACAACGGCCCGAAGGTCGACAAGATCATCATCAAGCCTGTCCCCGAGGATGGGACGCGGATTGCGATGCTGCAGAGGGGCGACGCGCAATTCATCAACAACGTACCTTATGCGCTGGCCGCCACGGTCAAAGGCAACAAAGATCTGTCGTTGGTCGAAACCCCGAGTATCTACACTTACTGGGTGGCGATGAACACCCAGAAGAAGCCGTATGATAACGTGAAGGTTCGCCAGGCGTTGAACTACGCCATCGACAAGGAGGCGATCATCAAGTCGGTGCTCGCTGGTTATGCTCGCCCCAGTGACTCACCACTCGCGACGGGGGTCTGGGGCTACACCAAGGTGATGTCCTACCCGTACGATACCGCGAAGGCAAAGCAGCTTCTGACCGATGCTGGCTTGCCCAATGGCTTCAAGACGACCATGCGCGGGGCCAACGATACCACGGCCAAGCAGGTGATGGAGGCTATCCAGGCACAACTGGCCAAGGTCGGCATCCAGGCAGAGGTGCAATCGCTGGATGCGGCAACGCTGAGTGCTGAGCGGTTCAAGCCCCTGGATCAGAACAAAGGCGAACTGAACTACGCCGGTTGGTCGCCCTCCACGGGTGACGCGGACTGGGGGCTGCGACCGTTGCTGACCAAGGACAACTGGCCTCCATCCAATTTCAACGTGGCTTTCTACACCGATCCCAAGTTTGAACAAGACATCAAGGACGGGCTCCAGACCGCGGACACGGAGAAGCGCAAGGCGGCTTACGCCGACGCACAGAAGGTCGTCATGGAGGATGCTCCCTGGGGTTTCCTGTGGTCGACGGTCCTCCTGGGCGGAAGCCGCAGCAACGTCGGCGGCATTTCGCTCCAACCCGACGGGATCGGATTCTACCGATCGGTCTACTTCAAGTAGCGCGTGAATCGGGCGGTGCGGGTGCAGTCCGGACTGCACCCGCACCGCCCCCCCATAGTGAGAACAAGTGGGACGCTACATACTCCGTCGTCTGCTCTACATAGTTCCCACCCTTTTCGGGGTGTCGGTCGTTGTTTTCCTGATTGTCCACATGGTCCCCGGTGATCCAGCCCGTCTGATGGCTGGTCCGGACGCCTCCCTGGAGGACGTGGCTCTTGTTCGATCCTCCCTCGGTCTCGATCGCCCGCTGCCGGTCCAGTACATCTCCTGGCTCGAAAAGGTCTTCGTTGGGGACCTAGGGATATCGACACGCACCCACAGACCGGTGACCCACGAGCTAGGAAGGGCGCTCCCAGCCACCTTCCAGTTGACGATGGCCGCCATGGTCGTGATGCTGGTAGTCGGCCTCGGGGCCGGCATCATCGCAGGACTGAAGCGGAACTCTATCTTCGACCACTTCAGCATGATGGGCGCCATGGTAGGGGTTTGTACACCCTCGTTCTGGCTTGGCCTCATGCTGATGCAGATCTTCGCGGTGCAGCTGGGATGGTTCCCTACCACCGGGATCGGTGGTCCCGATCACCTGGTGCTGCCGGCGGTCAGTCTGGGTTTCCAGGGGGCGGCGATCGTAGCCCGCGTGATGCGCTCCTCCATGCTAGAGGTGATGGGCATGGACTACATCCGCACCGCACGCGCCAAGGGTCTGCCGTCTCAGATAGTCATCGTAAGGCATGCAGTGAAGAATGCCCTCGTGCCCGCCATTACGGTAATAGGACTGCAGTTCGGAAGCTTGCTGGCAGGAGCCGTCGTCACCGAGACAGTCTTCGCCTATCCGGGCCTGGGCTGGCTCCTGGTTCAATCCATTGGACTCAGGGACTATCCGGTCATACAGGGCGCACTGCTCCTGCTCGCCGTACAGTTCACCCTGGTCAACCTAGTTGTGGACGTGTTGTATGTCGTCGTGGATCCCCGGGTCTCGTACAAGGGCTAGCAAAGAGCCGGCGGCAAGGAACAAGAGCGCAGTGAGTGACGAGCAATCGTTCGGTCTGCCGGCGGTCGGTGCTCGATTCTCACGAGAGCCCAGAGGGCATTGGGCCGATGCCTGGTCGCGACTGCTCCGCAACCCCGTCGCCGTGGCAGGCGGGCTGGTGGTGATCCTTCTGGTGGTGGCCGGTATCGCGGCGCCACACATCGCACCATACGACCCCGCGGCTCAAGACCTGGCAAGTACTCTCGGGGGTCCTTCGCCTGCGCATCTCCTGGGGACCGACGCCCTGGGGAGAGACATTCTCAGTCGTCTGATGTACGGTGCCGGCATTTCGCTTCGGATCGGCTTCCTGGGAACCCTGATAGCCTGTCTCATCGGCACGACACTGGGTCTGTTCTCAGGCTACTATGGGGGGCGGCTGGACACCATCCTCATGCGCCTCATAGACATCCAACTCGCGTTCCCAGGACTGCTGCTCGCCCTCTGCATCGTCGCGATCATCGGCCCTGGACTCGAGAATGTGATTGTCGCCGTGGGCATATTCGGCATTCCCACTTTCGCACGGGTTACCAGAGCCCAAATCTTAACCTTGAAGCAGCAGGACTACGTGAGTGCTGCTCGGATGCTGGGTGCTCGAGACAGCCGCATAATGCTTCACCACATGCTGCCCAACGCGCTCGCTCCAATACTCGTGATCGCCACTTTCAGCGTGGCCACCGCCATTCTCACCGCGGCCAGCCTGAGCTTCCTAGGTCTGGGTGCTCAGCCCCCCACTCCTGAATGGGGCGCGATGTTGAGCGATGGCCGCGAGTACATGGTGATCTCTCCCCATGTGGTGATCTTCCCAGGCCTGGCTATCCTGATCACGGTTCTCGCCTTCAACCTGTTCGGGGACGGATTGCGCGATGCACTCGATCCGCGCCTCAAAGTGGACTGAGATCGCTTAGGCCGGAACCTGTATACCCTCCACCCCGTTCAGCGTCAACTCCTTCGCCCTGTGGCAGGCCACGAGGTGCCCGGGTCGTATCTCCTCCAAGGTCGGCGTCACGGTCCTACAGACTTCCGCCGCGTAGCGGCACCTTGGGTGGAAGTAGCAGCCGGAGGGCGGGTTCGCCGGATCGGCCACCTCCCCCTCCAACACGATCCGCTTCGAGCGCAACCTGGGATCGGGCTTCGGCACCGCCGACAGCAATGCCTCGGTGTAGGGGTGGCGGGGAACCGCAAACAGCGCCTCCGTCTCCGCCATCTCCACTATCCGACCCACATACATCACCGCCACCCGATCGCTGAAGTGCTTCACCACGCTCAGATCGTGCGCCACAAAGAGATAGGTCAGACCCAACTGCGCCTGAAGATCCATCATCAGGTTCAGGATCTGCGCCTGCACAGACACGTCCAGCGCCGACACCGGCTCGTCCGCCACCACCAGGCTCGGATGCAGGGCTAGAGCCCTCGCGATCCCGATGCGCTGGCGCTGTCCCCCACTGAAGGCGTGAGGGAAACGGCGCATGTACTCCGAGCGTAGTCCCACCAGCCGCAACAGCTCGGCCACCCGATCCATCCGCTCCTCTCTGCTCCCTACCCCATTCATCAGCAGCGGCTCGCCCACTATGTCAAGCAGCGTCATGCGGGGATTGAGCGAGGAGTAGGGGTCCTGGAAGATCATCTGCATCTGCCGGCGAAGCGGTCGAAGCTTCCCCTTCGGCAACGTCGCCACGTCCAGCGTCGCGCCCTCCTCCGTCCTGAACAGGATCCGGCCGGCGGTGGGGGTGATGGCTCGGAGGATACAGCGGGAGGTGGTCGTCTTCCCGCACCCGCTCTCGCCCACCAGCGAAAGGGTCTCCCCCTTTCGAATCTGGAAGCTGACGTCGTCCACCGCTCGCACGTGGCCGACGATCTTACGCAGGAAGCCGCGCTTGATGGGAAAGTACTTCCTGAGACCCTTCACTTCCAGCAGTGTCTGTCCGTTCGATTCCACTAGCTCTGTCATCGGCGCCATCCCTTACGCCCCCTTGTAGAGAAAGCAGCTCGCGTGCTGTCCATCATTGACCGTCACCATGCCCGGCTCCCTCTGGTTGCAGATCCCAGGCATGTAGCTCGGGCAACGGGGGTGGAAGGGACATCCAAGAGGCCGGTTATAGGGATGCGGGATCGATCCGGTGATGGTGGGCAGCTTAAAGAT
>JAJYNT010000409.1 GCA_021786215.1 Chloroflexota bacterium
GCAGCCTTTCGGCCCTCCCAATACCGCAGTGTTGCATCATCGTCAAGGTCTGTGTCCCAGATGGCTCGTTCGACAACAAACGGCAGAAAGGTTAGGGGAGCCTGGGGCTGGTAGCCCGCGGCCGTCCCCGTAGTCAACCAATGGGAGGATTTCGAATGGTACACCGCGCATTGAGCCTGGCCCTGGCAGGAGTGATCATCCTGGCCACGGCCGCCAGCGCCTTCGCCCAGGTGACGGTCACCACCCCGTTCAACACGGCCGGGGTATCGGCCGATGGTCGAGTCGACATACTGGTCGGCTATTCCCAGTCTCAGACGGTGCCGCCTGTCGCATCTGGGACCTTCGTGCCCCAGGTGAAGGCGATCGACATGACATCGGCCCCGATGGGAACGACTATCGTGCCCTACGTGCAGGATCTGAATGGCTACTTCGCCAACACCTTCGGCTGGAGGCCGTCAAAGCCCGTGACGGTGCTTCTGTACTCCAACGCCAGCAACCTGAGAGGCGGGCTCCAGAGCTTCACAGGCGGGACGATCAGCGCCAATCAGCAGAATGTGGCGCTGAGTGAGCCCGCAGCCTTCATCACGGTCACCAACGGCGATGGTCTGGTGCCAACGAACAGCTGGGCGATCCTAGTGAACACCGATATCAACGCCGCATCTCAGCAGTACGCGAATCTGGCTGGCCAGGTTAACGCGATCGATGCCAGCCTCGTGCCTGGAGCGAGCGGGGGAACCGCTGGCACACCCAGCAGCCCGGTGATCAGCCCCAGCAGTTTCAACACCGGTGTCCTATCCCAGGACCAGATCTTCAACAATGGTATGGCGATGATCCAGGAATCGCTGGCCAGACAGTATGCCAACGTGATGATGACCGACCTGGGCGGCAACAACGTGCCAGGTTGGTTCAGACAGGGATTGGGCGATGCGATCGCCTTCAGCGTCGTCCCAGGCACCCCGGTGGAAACAGGACTGAGCACGGCCGTCGCCCGATCCTTGAGCAACACCGGAACGCTGCCTACCCTCACCCAGATCAACGCGGGGGGATACCCTGCCCTGCTGACCACCGGCGGGACATCCGGTGCTATAGGTGAGGGCGTTTCGTACCTCGCGTCGCAAAGCCTCATCAACAACACGAACGGGATACAGATAGCGAATCTCCTGAGGGGTCTCGGTTCGGGCCAGAGCTTCGAGACATCGCTCGGGTCATCCACAGGTTTTAACCTGAATACCCTGAACAGCCAGTATCAATCGCTCATTCCAATACTGTAGACCGAAGTTGGCGCAGACGGGAAAAGACCGCTTGCGCCGACGGTTAGCGCAGACCTTGACACAAGGTTGGGGAGGATCGGAGTGGTTCCGATCCTCCCCAACTGCTAATGTTGTCATCCTGTGCGCCAGCGAGGTCCGCGCTCCCAGCTATGTTCTCAGTAGGTTCGAACGGTCCGGCTCCCCGCTGAACTAGGGTTGAACTGCGGCTCGAGATGCTTGGGGAAGCTGATCGTGTTCGGATCGCCGTCGCTAATGTACAGCTCGTCGGGGTGCTTGGACAGGTACGCCAGCCACTTGTCCAGGTTGTGGTCGAACAGCTGAACCCTCTCCAGGGCGTGTGGATCGAAATCCTTGGAGTTGGGGCTGGGTGCAGGGTCCGACGCCACCAGAAGTATGGCGTCGTTCTGGTAGCTGACCCCCTGGTAGGATCCACTGATCGCCAGGGATCGATCCTTGGGCCAGAGCCCCAGCGGTAACGCCATGGTTCGGATCTTATAGCCGGGCACAGCCTGGTCGATCTCCTTGACCGCCAGAGCTAGCTGCCTCTGAACCTCCTGGTCATTCACATCGTCCAGCCGCTGGTGCCAGTAGGTGTGGTTGCCGATCTCGAAGCCATGCTGCACCAGGTACTGGAGCTTCTGGGCCTCGTACTGGGGCTGTCCGAACAGCTTGTTGGGCTCCGCGGCCTCCGGCAGTACGTTGAAGGTGGCCTTCGCCGCGAAATCGGGGTGGGAGGCGTGGAAGGCTTCGATTATGCCGACGGCGCTGTTAGGATCAACCTCCAGCTGCCCATTCTTTTCGATGAAGCGGAACTGTCCGGGGCTGGAATCGTCGAAGGTCAGCACCACCGGGCTGGTGCCGGCCGGGATATCGATTCGGTTATCCAAGAGGTCGTTCATGGCCACCGGCCGGAAGCCCGCATCGTACAGCTGCTGCAGGGCCTGACGGAGGTGATCCGGGGTGATGTTCCACTGGTCCTCGGGCATGTCCACAACCTGGTGGATCTCCAGGATCGGGATGGTGCCCAGTTCGTTGGGCTTCACCTTCTGCAGATCCAAGGTCGGTGTAGCCGTCGGCACCGGGCTGGGTATCGGTGTAGCCGTCGCTGCGGCAGTAGGTGAGGATTCTGCCGAGGATTGGTGGCCGGCGATGCCCTTCACGCTTAGGCTGGTGGTGATCCGGCTCGAGCAGGAGGTCGTGGCCAGGATCAGCACCAGGGCAAGGGCCGCGATCAGAGATGGTCCTGCACTTAACCCATGGAAGCTGCCAAAGATTGAGTTCATCCTTATTTCCCTATCGGTCCCATCTACGGAATAGTTTCCCATCGGCCTCTCGCTTGGGAGGACCTTTGTCAACGAACTCACGGGTCTGTGCGGTTGTTTGGGTGCTGCTGCCTCGCTAGCGGCGGTGCGGAGAGGTCCTGGCCCAGGGGCCAGCCTTCGTCCTCGAAGGGAGTCAGAGAGTATGCAAAAGGAGGGCCACCATACCTTCGTCAGGATCGAGCCCGGTAGGGAAGAATACGGCTGAGGGGCGGTGAAGTCAACGCCGTGAGACACGCCGGGGTCATGGTGGGCTACATCCGTGGTTCATATCTTGGTATCGGCAACTGGTGAGATGGGTACCGTGGATCCGCGGAGAGGAAGCGGTGTCAAGAGAACGGCGACTGGGTCCGCAAACAAGCGGCTCCGAGCAGAAGTGGGCAAGAGACGAACGGAAGCGGTTGCTGGCAGAACTGAGGGAAGCGAACCAGCGGTTGGTAGAGGCCAACCTGCAGGTCCGGGAACTGGCCGAGCAGGCGCAGCGTTGGGCCGCGGAGCTGGATGCCGTGATCGAGGGAGTGGGAGAGGGGATCACCATAGCCGACGGGAAGGGACGGATACTGAGGCGGAACCGCGCCGGCAGGAGACTCTTGGGACCTTCTCCCGTCATAGAAGAGGAAAATAGCTGGACCAAGTACGCGGGGCATTTTGGTGTCCGCTATCCCGACAATCGGTCTGTGCCCTCGGACCAGTTCCCCCTTGCCCGAGCCGTACGGGGGGAAGTGGCCAGTGGCGAGGAACTGATCCTCGTTGGCCCTGACGGGAAGAAACTCTACCTCCTCTTCAGCACAAGTGTGGTTCGGGACGAGGAGGGTCGGGTCGTATTGGCCATGAGCATCTTCCGGGACATCACACCCATTCGAGAGCTGGAGCAGGCTCGAGAGGAATTCATCTCTCTGGTGGCTCACGACCTGCGTTCTCCGCTCACGGTCATTAGCGGTTTCGCCGGCCTGCTCCAGCGCCTCCCTCCCGAGCAGCATGGCCAGCCCCAGGAACAGAAGGCCGTGACCAGCATCCTGACCAGCGCCGAGCGGCTGGAGAGGATGGTAGGCGATCTGCTGGACGCATCGCGGATCGAGAGTCACCGGTTGACTCTGGTGAAAGAACCGGTGGCCCTGCCCAAGCTGGTGGAGGAGGTAGTGGAGAGGACGGCCGAGATCACTCGAGGTCATGCGGTCCAAACCGACATCCGTGGTCCCATTCCTACCCTCCAGGCCGACCCCGCACGTCTGGAGCAGGTGCTGGTGAACCTCCTCTCCAATGCTGCCAAGTACTCCACACCTCAAAGCGAGATCCTGGTAGAGGTTCGTAGCCGAGACGGGGAGGTATTGGTCTCGGTGACCAACAGAGGGGATGGGATAGCCCCCGAAGACCGTGAGAAGATCTTCTCTCGATTCTATCGGAGCCGAGCAGCTGCCAGGGAGAGGGTACCCGGCCTAGGGCTGGGGCTGTACATCACCAAGGGGCTGGTGGAGGCTCACGGGGGCCGGATCTGGGTGGAGAGCGAGAAGGGGGAGAGCACCACCTTCCACTTCACCCTACCCACAGCACAGCGGAAGAAGCCGGCTACAATCAGCTAAGATAACTAAATCTGATATAATTTGTGAAGGAGATGCGCAACCAAGTTGCGCTTCGCAATCAGGAGGGCACCCGTTAGGGCCCACCTGGATCTATACCTCCATCCCTCTTGCAGCATGTGAGCTGGCTGATAATCGCAATCGGTGATGGCCATCGCGTCCTACCGCGGTCGATCGGAGCGTCGGCCATCCGGGTGGATGCGAGCCTAATCTTGGAGTAAGCCGTGATTCCAATCGGGCCGAACAACCATAACTGGGGCGACTACGACTTCTCCCAGCGCGCTATCGAGGTTCTTGATACCTCTCTCCGTGACGGACTACAAGACGCGGAAATCCGTCATCCTACCTTTGACGAGAAGATGCAACTCCTCCACCGGTTGTTGGAGGTAGGCGTGGACGCCTTCGACATCGCCGTTCCCGTCACGAGAGGACAACATCTCAGGGATGCCGTCCGGCTGGCGAGGGAACTGCCGGCAGACGTACAGGCGGTCTGCCTGGCTCGGACGCTGGAGGCGGATATCAGGGCCGCCGCGGAACTGGCACAACGGAGCGGCAGATCCATCGAGGTCATCATTTTCGTCGGGTCAAGTCCCGTCAGACGGTGGGTGGAGGGTTGGCAGGTAGCCAACATGATTACCTGGATGGAGGAGAGCGTGACCCTTGCCGTCCGTGAGGGGTTGAAACCTACCATCGCGACGGAACATACCACCGAGACGGAGCCGGAAGTTATCCGGCGGATATTCCGCACCGGCCTGGAATGCGGGGGGAAGCGGGTCTGCATAGCCGATACCAGCGGCGCAGCTACTCCGCGCAATGCCGTCACTCTGGTCAACTTCTTCCGGGAGAACGTCCTGACCGGGTTTCCAGCCATCGATATCGACTGGCACGGTCACGATGACCGTGGCCTCTCCGTGGCGAATGCCCTGGCCGCTCTGGAGGCGGGAGCAACCCGGGTTCACGGGACCGTCCTCGGTATAGGAGAGAGGGCTGGAAACACGCCACTGGAAGCTCTCCTGCTGAACCTCAAGGTTGCCAGGGATCCAAGGCGGCAGGATATCAGCAGTCTTCCGGCCTTGAGCGAGTACGGCTCCACGATATTTGAGGTCCCTCTTCCGGTGAATTGCCCGGGTATCGGCCGGAAGGTGGGAATGACGGCATCCGGAGTCCATGCTGCAGCTATGCTCAAAGCAAGGCACCTGGGCATCAATGCGGGATCGCCTTACTCAGTGGTAGACCAGCGATGGTTCGACCGAGAGGCTGATGTGAGGATCGGCCCGCTGTCCGGCCGGGCCAACGTCGAGTGGGTTGCCCGGAAGCTCGGCATCCCCTGCTCCGACGTATTGGTGGAGAAGGCCCTGGCGGCGGCCGCGGAGATGAACCGTCTACTGTCTGAAGCCGATCTGGTCAGCATAGCGAACAGCTTGCAGGACGTCAGATCCACTACTTCCTAGGGGTGCGACTAATGAGCGGACAGGCAACGCGAATCGAGAAGATCCAGATGGAGGATGGGACCGTCAAGCCGGTTTCCGTGCTGTCCTTTCGGGATCGTCACGATTTGCGGCTGGTGGTGGACGCACTTCTGGCCGACGCACCGGTGGCCTTCCACGGGTGGGGGGTCACGGGTGTCTGCGGCCGGGTCGATAGGGGTAGCCACTTTCAGAAATTCTGGAGTCTGAAGGAGGGGCGCGCGCCCGAGTCCAAGATTCCCTTGCTGGAACCACCCGAAGAGGTGGTCAGACATGTGGACTGGGAGAAGGTTCACGCGGCCTACCGCTATCTTCGAGATCCAGCAGCTCTAAGAAGGGTCTGGAGAGGGATTGTCCCCTTTCATCTGATATTCCCCACGAGGGAGGAGGGCGACACCCTGTCTGAAGCCGTGGTGACGCCCCCCTTCGACCCCGACGTTGCTCTTCATACACCGGCTCCCACGGCTTGCTTCTTTTGGATCGACGATCCGGCTCTTGTGCGGTTGGTGAGGGAAGTGAAAGGTCGAAACCGAGAGGTTCAGCTAGGGGTCTCTTCTCTGAACGATCCCGGGCAGGTGCCGCCCTTCAACACGAAGGATCTGCTGGCCTATCTTAAGAATCGAGCCATCGGCAAGTACGACATCGTCATCGAAGACCCTGTGGTGGAGCCTGTTGGCATTGCCAGTTCCCACTCCCAGTTTGTGGCGCCGCTGGAGTGGGAGAAACCGGTGTGGGTGATGAAGCGCCGCGGAAGCCTCTCCGCCGCGGGCTTTACCAAGAGAACCGGCTTCCCCGTTGTGGGGGCGGAGAGCGCCAAGGTTGCCGCGCGGCAAGGACCTCCAGAGCTGGACCTGGATGCCGAGGTGGAGGAGTGTGCCAGACGGATTCGACGCTGGCGTTTCAAGGCGACGTTTCAGCTATTTTGAGCCTCCGAACAGGTCACCGATCACGTCATAGGGGCAATTCGCGAACCACCCCTACCATGCATCTATCGGAAGCCGAAGAAGCTCTTGATCCGCCACCAGGTGTAGCGCCAGGAGAAGGGGCGTCTGATCCTGGCAGGCTGGTAGTCGATGACCTGGCCGCGCCACCTTCGCTCGGTTGTGCCGAACTCCCGCGAAACTATCGGCAACAGTATGGCCCCGAGGAGGCAAGCGACGCTGGCGAGAGCCGCCAGCGCCCCAAAGGGCGGGTAGATCTTGTGCATCAAGCCAGCTACCAGGGCGAGCAGCACCCATCCCACCAGAAGGGAGTTGGAGTCGTAGCGGTAGATGTTCCGTCGAAAACTGGTCATCCAACCGCTCCAGGGAGGCGGTGATGGACGCCTCGGGGGCACATTACGCTGACTCCCCTCGGGGATGAAGTTGTCCATCCTGTTCAGGATCTCGCGGATCTCGTCTTCGTACTTGTCGTGCTTGTCGTCAGGCATGTGCACGCCCTCGATAGCTCCCGGCCATCCGCTTTCGGATAGAATCGCCGGCCGTTCCCAACAGGTTTGACCACGATCCCAACCCACTACCTAGTATAGCACTCAACGCGCGGAGCAACGTACCCAACTTTAGGATTCTTTGCTTCTGCTGATCAACGATTGCTGGCTGCTGATGGTTTCCGCGAGTTTCAGCAAGGCGCGGGCCCGTTCGGCTATCGGAATGTCCACCATCTTGCCATTCACGGCGACGGAGGCCTCCCCTCTGCTTTCCGCCTCGTCATAGGCGGCGACGACCTGCCTGGCCCACTCGATCTCCTGATCCGACGGGGTGAAGATCCGATTCACCGCCTCGATCTGCGCCGGATGTATCACCAGCTTGCCCCTGAACCCCAACTGCTTGGCAAGCCTGGAGTTCGCCTCCAAGCCCTCCTGGTCGCCAATGTCGGCGAAGACGGTATCCACGGCGGCAACGTTGGTCAGTCGAGCGTAGAGCGCAACCTGAGTCATGGGGTAGCGGCCCTCGATACCCTCTCGGGAGCGCTCGACCCCCAGATCGGTGGCGAAATCTTCTACCCCAAAGGCGAGACCTATCAGCCTCTCGTGGCAACCGGCGATCTGGGGGATGTTCAGAACCCCCCGCACCGTTTCGATGATGGGGAGTATCCTCGTGTGTCCCTCCGAAAGGCCCAGCCGGTGCTCCCTCTCCAGCAGCATCCGGTGCACCTCTTCCACGCCCGCGGAGTCCTCGGTCTTGGGGAGTACTATGCCGAAGAGATCGGGCCGCACGACGGCGTCCAGGTCGCCGGGAAGGAGTCCAGTGGTGAGGGCATTCACTCGCACGAAGGTCTTGAAGCGCCGATAGTTTCCGCTGTCGATGGCGTCTCTCACCATCTGTCGGGCGGTCGGCTTCTCTGCAGGGGGAACCGCATCCTCCAGATCGAAGATCAGCGCATCGGCCTCCACCCCTCTCGCCTTCTCGATCATCTTGGTCCGGTTACCTGGCACGAACAACAGCGTTCTGAGCAGTTCCACTGGGTACCACCTTCCCACTATCTTGCCACCGGCGATGGCGATGGCGATGGCCGCATCGGCGATCCCTGAGGGACGAACCACCTTTTCCGCCCCGCACGATCATGTCCACCTGATCAATAGCCATGTATGCAGCCTCCCTTGGATGGATCTCATCTGCATGGGACATGGGCAAAGGTTCCGCGATGGTCCGCCATGCTTCACCTCGCATATCGGCGGTCTCAGGGGGCTAGGTGAAGGAGAAGCGTGCGTCACGAATGTAGCACAAGTTGAGAGAGAGGGTCAAACCGGCAGAACGTTGGGTTCCCACTTCTGCCGGCGGAAGTTGATTTCCGACCTCAGTCGAGCAGCCTTCGAACTTCGGTTGCTCGCCATGCTGTCACGAAGAAGTTATCGTTCCTTTAACGTTGGTCGCAAGAATCCAGAACATCACCTCTTTCAGTTTCTGAAGGCTCTGTTGATAGACGACGGGAATCTTCACCGTTAACTGGACATTAACCTACTGTTGAGCGCTCGTTAAAGTCCACAAGGTAGTATCGCACGCAAGGAGGAAATCAAGAACTGAGAAGAAAGGATGCCCCGATGCAAAGCTTGGCGCCGGCCAGCAGGAGAGGGGGATGAGATTGCAGGCGATGCTGCAATTGAGGAAATCGCCAGCGGTGGTCGAGAGGTTATCTGAACCGGCTCGAGACACACCCAGGCTTCGTGTGGTCGGTTTGCGTGTGCGTTTTGGGCCTCGCGAGGTCCTGCACGGGGTGGATGCCACGTTCGAGAGCAACCGTATCACCGCGCTAATCGGTCCCACCGGGTGCGGCAAGACAACACTCCTCCGCACTTTGAACCGGTTGAATGAGTTCGTGCCGGGTTTTCAGGTTCAGGGGCGGGTAGAGGTGGACGGGCAGGATGTCTACCGTGAAGTGAAGGATGTCCGAGACCTTCGACGGCGGGTGGGCATGCTCTTCCAACGACCGAACCCATTCCCGCAATCGATAGAGGAGAACATCGCGATCGGACTGCGCAGCCATCATATCGTTACCCGAAACCAGCTTCGCCTGGAGGTGGAGCGCCAACTCCGGGATGTGGGCCTGTGGGAGGCTGTCAAAGACAAGCTTGGGGAGTCGCCCTTCGGCCTGTCCGGCGGGCAGCAACAGATGCTCTGCCTCGCACGCACCCTCGCCGTTCGCCCAGAGGTGATCCTTCTGGACGAGCCAACCTCCTCGCTTGACCCGGTCTCGACCCAGCGAGTGGAGGAGCTGTTGGTAGCGCTGAAGAGCCAGGTCAGCATCCTCCTGGTCACCCACAATCTGCAGCAGGCGTCCCGCATCGCCGACCAGGTGATCTTCATGTATGCGGGGAATGTCGTCGAAAGCAACACGGCCTCACAGTTCTTCTTGAATCCGAAGAGTCGTCTGGCCGAGGACTACATCACCGGGCGAATTGGCTGAAATCATCACACTACGGAGGAACAACCAATCGTGTCCAGTCACAAGTTCTCAAGAGGCATAGCCCTGGTCTTGCTGGCCCTGCCCATGGTGCTTGGCGCCTGCGCCAGCGGGGCAAGCGCGACGAGCAACGCCGGCAAGTCGATTACCCTCCTGGAGACCGGCTCGTCCCTTCTCTATCCCCTGTTCAATGCCTGGGCCCCGGCGATCAAAGAGAAGTACCCCAACATCACCGTGCAGACGGCCAGCACGGGGAGCGGTACCGGTATCTCCCAGGCGGTTTCCGGCGTGGTGCAGTTCGGCGCTACAGACGCCTACATGAGCGATCAGCAGCTGCAGAAGGCGCCCGGCATCGTCAACATTCCCCTCGCGATTTCGGCTCAACAGATCAACTACAATTTGCCTGGGATCACCAAGCCACTCGATCTAAGCGGGCCAGTGATCGCGGGAATCTTTGAAGGAACCATACAGTACTGGGACGATCCGAAGATCAAGGCCGACAACGCCGACATCACCCTTCCCCACGAGAAGATCGTCCCCGTCCACCGAACCGATGGCAGCGGCGACACCTTCATGTTCACGCAGTACCTCTCGTTCACGGACAACGGATGGAAGGACAAGATCGGCTACAACACCTCGGTCAACTGGCCGACGGTCCAGGGCAGCCTGGGGGCCGAAGGGAACCCCGGGGTCGTTCAGACGCTGGCGCAGACCAAGTACAGCATCGGCTACGTTGGGATCAGCTTCCTGGATCAAGCGACCCAGAAGGGACTCGGCACCGCGGCACTGAAGAACCAGGCCGGCAAGTTCGTGATGCCTGAGCAGAAGAACGTCGTCGCCGCGGCGTCGGCAATGGTTCCGAAGACGCCGAAGGATGAGCGGATCTCGATGATCAACGCGCCCGGGGCCGACTCCTACCCTATCATCAACTACGAGTACGTCGCGGTTCAGACGAACCAGAAAGATCCCAACGTCGCGGCGGCCATGCGCGACGTGCTTTCCTGGGCCATCTCGCCGGATGGCGGGAACGCAGCCAGCTTCCTGGACAAGGTCCACTTCCTGCCGCTGCCCAGCACCGCCGCGCCGCTGAGCAAAGCGCAGATCGCCGAGATCAAGTAGTTCCCATCTGGAGGGCGCTGGAATGGTCACGAAGGGCGAAGATCGGTCGCACCCCATACTGGAACCGCATGGTGATCGGTCCACAGGGCCCGAATGGTGGGCCGCACCGGCGGACGCCGACCTTCAGCCGTGGGACCGGTTGGTGCGATCCCTGGGGTTGATCGCGGCATTCCTTCCGGCGTTGGCGGTGGTCTTCATTGCCATCGTCCTTCTCGCCAGCGCCCTCCCGTCCATCCTGTTCAATGGCTGGGGTTTCTTCATTCATCGAGACTGGAGTTTCGGCAACTTCTACGGAAACTCGACCGTCGTGCGGAACGGCATCACTGCTCCTGCGGGGGCCGGTTACGGGGCTTTTCCGATCGTCGTCGGGACCCTTCTCACTTCGATCATCGCGTTCATCGTCGGCGTTCCGATCTCCGTGGGAGCTGCGCTGATCCTGACCGAGCGAATCCCGGCTGGAATTGGGCGT
>JAJYNT010000411.1 GCA_021786215.1 Chloroflexota bacterium
TGATCCCAGGAGAGGCCGGTGTCGGGGGAGGTGTCGAAGGGCCTGGGAGTCTGGCGGTAGGCAAGCAGCCAGTCGTCCTTGCCTTTGTCGTGCAGGGCATCGAAGGTGTTCAGGAACAAGACCTGTTTCGAGTCGGGCCGCCACTGGAAAACCACCTTCTGCATTGCCTGGGTGACGAACCCATCGTAATTGAAGCGTCTTGAGACCGGATAGCCCAGGACGTTCGGGCCTCCCAGCTGCTGGAAGACGTCCCAGAATGGGATGCTGTTTTCGTTCGTGATGGAATAGCCGGTCTGAGTGTTGCCAAGCGGCTGGCCGTTCGTCTGGGTGAAGAAGTGACCTCCGGGGATGTCGTAGTCGAGTACGCCGGGTGCAGCCCCCGCTGGAGCGGCCATCGCCAGGATGGCAAGGGCGGAAGCGAGGGCAAGGAGCAACCGCAACTTTCTCAAGGTCTCCTCCTACAGCTTCGGAAGTTTGGGGATGTGAGATGCCCAAGAGGTCGAGCCGTCACCTGCGAATGCGCGGAGAGACTGCTACACAAAGACGGTCTTCCCGGGTTAGGCCGGGAACGAGCCCATTATAGGTAGCGAAGCAGCTACTGACAAGCAGTTGAAGCCCTGGAACGCGATATTCGTGCGTTTCCGCACGCGCCGCCCCCTTTACAAAACGCTCTGCAACGCATATAATATAGTTGCTGTAACAGACTGAGGGACCACCTGGCTCCCTCAGTCTTTACTAATTCCCAGACCATTAGGCGATCCTCTGTCCCTGCACATCAGTGGACGCTAACAGGAGACTTGAGGTGGAGAAGACTGTTTACCTCACGCAGGAAGGCTTGGCCAAGCTTGACGAGGAGCTAACCCACCTTCGCACAGTCCGCAGACATGAGGTAGCTGAACGGATCCGTAAAGCCAAAGAGTTTACCAACACGGTGGACAACGCCGAGTACGACGATGCCAAGAACGAGCAGTCCTTCGTGGAGGGCCGGATCCAGGCTCTCGAACGGATGCTGGCCAACGCGGTCGTGATTGATGAGAAGGCCGCGCCCACGGACTACGTGCGGCTTGGCTCTCATGTAACCGTGACCGACTCCGATGGAGTGGAAGAGATCTATGCCATCGTGGGGTCAGCGGAGGCCGATCCGCTGCAGGGGAGGATCTCAAACGAATCCCCCATTGGGCGGGCGTTGCTGGGCCACAGGGTGGGAGAAACCATTTCGGTCATGGCTCCCGGTGGCAGTTTCGATCTCGTAATCAAGGCTGTCTCGTAGGGGTGATCCCGGTGGTTGCGCGCGGCGCATGCATGACTTGCCGTTGCCCGCGTGCGGGCGAGACGCCATAATCTGGTGAGTCTCCGGAAAGGATGGCTGGACCATCCTTTCTTCATGAGAAGTGCGGATTGGAAGGTAGCTGGCTTGGACGAATTGTACGACCCCCTCGTCGAACAGCGAATAAAGAAGCTGAAGGAACTTCGCGCGTCGGGCATCAACCCGTATCCTTACTGCTACGATCGCACCCACGTCGCGTCGGATCTAGTCGAGGGCTTCGAGCTGCTGGAGGGCACCGAGGTCCGAATAGCGGGCCGGCTGGTGAGTTCGCGGATCATGGGGAAGGCGAGCTTCGCCCACCTGCTGGACCAATCCGGTCGGATTCAGATATACGTGAAGCGGGATCTGGTGGGTGACGACCAGTATTCACTCTTCAAGTCGCTGGATACGGGGGACTTCCTGGGAGTGACAGGTAAGCCATTCCGGACAAGGACGGGAGAGATCACCGTTGAAGTCGATGAGGTCGTTCTGCTGGCCAAGGCGCTACGTGGACTCCCGGAGAAATGGCACGGCCTGACAGACGTCGAGAAGCGATACCGCCAGCGGTACCTGGATCTGATCTCCAGCGAGGAAGTGCGGCGGGTGTTCCGGGTGCGCAGCCGGATGATCGACGCGATTCGACGGTATCTCGTGGAGCGCGACTTTCTGGAGGTGGAGACCCCCGTTCTCCAGCCGATCCATGGTGGCGCCGCTGCCAGGCCGTTCATGACCCATCACCACGCCCTGGATCGAGACCTCTACTTGAGGATTGCCCTGGAGCTTTACCTGAAGCGATGCGTCATCGGAGGCTTCGAGAGGGTCTTCGAGATCGGTCGCAACTTCCGCAACGAAGGGATCTCCACCAGGCACAATCCCGAGTTCACCATGATGGAGCTGTACCAGGCCTACGCCGATTATGGGAACATCATGGATCTCGTGGAGCAGATGCTCTCCTGTGTGGCGGAACAGGTACTGGGTACGCACAAGATCGAGTTCGGTGGGAACAGCATCGATCTGCGGCCCCCGTGGCCCAGGGTAAAGATGCGGGACGCGGTCCGGATTGAGAGCGGCATCGACTACGAGGATTACCCCACGGCGGAGACACTTCTCGACGCCATGCGGGGGATCGGGATGCACCCCGACCCGGGCAGCTCTCGCGCGAAGCTGATCGACATCCTTTTGAGCACCTACGTGGAACCCAAGCTGATCCAGCCCTCCTTCCTGGTGGATTATCCGATCGAGATGTCACCGCTCGCAAAGCGGAAGAGGGACGACCCGACGGTCGTGGAGCGGTTCGAGGCGTTCGTGGGGGGCATAGAGATTGCGAATGCCTTCAGTGAGCTTAATGATCCCCTGGAGCAGCGAGAGCGCTTCGTCCAGCAGTTGGCCGAGCGGGCAGCGGGCGATGAGGAGGCTCAGCCCATGGACGACGATTTCCTTCTGGCCCTCGAACACGGCATGCCGCCTACGGGCGGGCTGGGAGTAGGGATCGACCGCCTAGTGATGCTGTTCACCGGGAACGCTTCCATTCGAGAAGTGATACTCTTCCCGCAACTGAGGACCAGGGAATAGGGTCTCCTATGCAGCACCCTCTATACGTTGCCTTCGTCTGGCACATGCATCAGCCGTACTATCTGGACGAGGACAGCGGGGAGTATCTTCTTCCCTGGGTCAGGCTCCACGCCACGAAGGACTACCTCCACATGGCGGAGGTGTTGGAGGAATACCCCTCGGTCCACGCCACCTTCAACTTCGTTCCCTCCTTGCTGGAGCAGTTGCAGGGCTACGTCGACGGATCGGTCCTCGACAGGGCCTGGAAGGTGAGTTTGCAGGAACGGCTCTCCCAGGAGGAGAAGCGGTTCGTCGACACTCTCTTCTACAGCGTCAACAGGGACAACTTCATCCGATCATACCCGCGCTACTGGCAGCTGCTGCGATTGAAGGAGGAGGCCGGGGGTGACCTGGACCTTCTGGGCGAAACCTACTGGCGCGACCTGATCGCCTGGTTCAATCTGGCGTGGATCGACCCCACCTGGATCCAGCGAGACCCAGAGCTGAGGGCGCTGGTGGCTAAGGGTTCCCACTTCTCCCTGGAGGATGTGGGAACCATTCTTAACAGGCAACGGGATCTGATCTCTGTTACCCTTACCAGCTACCGGCGGCTGCAGCGCCGTGGTCAGGTGGAGCTGACCGCCTCCCCCTACTACCACCCTATCCTGCCCCTGCTGATAGACAGCAACTGCGCTCAGGAGCCGAGCCCCTGGCTCAGGCTGCCTGACGAGCGATTCCAGCGGCGAGAGGATGCCCTCGCGCAGTTGAGGCAGGCCGTGGAGTACCACGAGGCGATCTTCGAGCGTCCTCCGGCGGGCCTGTGGCCCTCCGAGGGCTCGGTGAGCCAGTCGCTGATCGAGCTGCTGAAGGAGTTGCCGGAGATTCGGTGGCTGGCGGCCGACGAGGCAATCCTCTCGCGGTCCCTGGCCAAGGGGATCGAAAGGAACGGGTGGGGATATCTCTCGGACCCGCGATTCCTCTATCAGCCCTACTGGGTCCGAGCGGGGGAGCACCGTGTGGCCATGGTGTTCCGCGATCACTACCTCTCGGACCGCATAGGCTTCATGTACCAGGGGATGGGGGGACGGCAGGCGGCCGAGGATCTGATGTTTCGCTTCATCGCGATCCATGAGATGGTGAAAGACGACACCGTACCCTATCTCGTCCCGATCATACTGGACGGCGAAAACTGCTGGGAGTACTACGAGCGAAACGGCGAGACCTTCCTCCGATCGCTGTATGAAATGCTCTCGATGGAGAGCAGGGTTCGGGCCGTGACTGTGTCCGACTATCTGAACCAGTTCCCACCTCGGCAGGAGATCTCCGCCCTGGCCACCGGCTCCTGGATCAACGGCAACCTGGAGACCTGGATCGGCGAGGACACCCAGAATCGCGGGTGGGAGTACCTGACTCGGACTCGTCGCGCGTTGTCCGATGCCATCGCGAGCGGCTCGGTGCCGGAGGAGTTGCTCGAGAAGGCCAGACGTAGCATGATGGCCGCCGAGGGGAGCGATTGGTTCTGGTGGTACTATAGCCACAACATCTCCGACCAGGACGAGGTGTTCGATCGGTTGTTCCGACACTTCCTGGGCGGCGTGTACAGGGCACTGGGGGACACCGAACCGGGGTGGATCTCTATCCCAATCATAAGCCAGATCCCCAAGCTCACAAGTCGCAGCCCAAGTGGCTACGTGCACCCCCCGCTACAACTGGAAGAGTCGCAGCCGGACGCATGGGCGCAAGCCGGATACGTGGAGCCGAAGGGCTCCACCGGGGCAATGCAGCAGGGCAGCGGTTTGCTGAAACGGCTATACTTTGGGTACGACGAACGCTCGCTCTTTGTCCGGCTTGAGTCCCACACCAGCCTGAAGGGCTACCTGGTGGAACTGTACGTGAGCCGAAGAGAGGGGAGTTCTCCCGACATATTGGAGAGTGGGGTTCGGCGCGCTGCCATGCTGCGGCCATCAACGGGGAGTGCCTCCAGGGAGATAAGCATCCGACCGGATGGACCATCAATAGAGTTGAGCCGATGGGAGGAGGGGAGCGGCTGGACCCGCATCCAGGGTCAACCGAAGGCAGTGGCCGACGACACCGTGGTGGAGGCCGCGGTGCCTATGGATGCCCTGGAGATCGAGCTTGGGATGCCGGTTGGACTGTCGATCGTTGTCTTCAAGGACAACCTGGTGGTGCAGCGGCTACCCGAAGAGGACGAGATCGTCCTGGAGCTATCTCGGGTGGGCGTTGCCTCGAACTAACTGCGAAGGTATCAGCAGAGGGAAGTAGGCTGCCGATGGCTCAACGAGAGGTGTGAGAATTGCTTAGCTTGCAGTTTGTTCGCGATCATCCCGACGTGGTGAAGGAGTCGCTGCGTAAGCGACATGAGACTGCCCCGGTGGACGAGATCCTGGAGCTGGATCTCCGGCGCCGGCAGCTGCTGCAGCAGCTCGAGTCGATGAGAGCCGAGCAGAACCGGGCCTCCGGCGAGATCTCGAAGGTCAAAGACAAGTCGGCCGTGGCCGACAGGATAGCTGAACTACGGCAACTCTCCCAGCGAATCAAGGAGCTCGAGCCGACGATCAAGGAGATCGACGAGCAGCTCGGGCAGTTGTTGCTGCTCATCCCCAACATACCCCACGAGTCGGTCCCGGAGGGAAAGGATGAGAACGAGAACGTTGTGGTGCGCAGCTGGGGAGAGCCCAGGGAGTTCGACTTCGAGCCTAGGCCGCACTGGGAGATCGGCGAGCGGCTGGGGATCATGGATTTCGAGCGGGCAGCGAAGATCTCCGGCGCGCGGTTCGGGATCTTGAAGGGGCTTGGTGCGCGCCTCGAACGGGCCATCATCTCCTTCATGCTTGACTTGCACACCAACGAGCACGGTTACACCGAGATATACCCTCCATATCTGGTGCGACGCGAGTGCATGGTGGGCACGGGGCAGCTGCCCAAGTTTGAGGTGGATGCCTACCGGACCGAGCCCGACGATCTGTTTCTGGTTCCCACAGCCGAGGTGCCGGTGACCAACATGCACCGGGATGAGATCCTGGAGCCGGGAAGCCTTCCGCTCTATTACGTTGCCTACACCGCCTGTTTCCGGAGGGAGGCCGGGTCTGCAGGAAGGGACACCAGGGGGATGATACGGGTGCACCAGTTCGACAAGGTAGAGCTCGTGAAGTTTGTGGAGCCAAGCAGATCGTACGAGGAGCTGGAGAAGTTGCTGGCCGACGCGGAGGATGTCTTGAGGCGGCTTGAGATGCCCTACCGGGTCAGCATGATGTGCACAGGGGATGTGGGCTTCTCGGCGGCCAAGAAGTACGACCCGGAGGTTTGGATGCCGGGCCAGAATCGGTACGTGGAGATATCCTCCTGCAGCAACTTCGAGGATTTCCAGGCGCGGCGGGCGAACATTCGGTATCGACCGGAAGTGGGGGCCAGGACGGAGTTCGTGCACACCTTGAACGGCTCGGGTCTGGCCGTCGGAAGAACCCTGGCAGCCCTGCTGGAGAACTACCAGCAGGCGGATGGCTCGGTGGTGATACCTCATGCGCTGCGCCCCTACATGGGTGGCATGGAAAGGATCTCAGTCCCGCAGCGGGCTGAGTAGGCGAGTGAAGCTCGCCTTGACATCGGCATGATAGCCCGGCTAGAATCTATATGGTCGTGCTAGACGGGGAACTAGCGGTGCCCTGTACCCGCAACCCGCTATAGCGGGGTCGAATTCCCGTTCGAGGCTCAGCGTTTTTCGACCAGGGCTTGGCCCAGTGGCGTAGATGGCTTGGTCCTGCGCGGCGGAGACTCAGGAACCCCGTCAGATCCGGAAGGAAGCAGCGGTAACTGGCAATCTTCGGGTGCCGCAGGGCAACCTGGCCGGAGCAGGCTAGTCAGGCACCGTCGGGGGACCTGGGTCGACAACGGGTGCACGACCTTTCTTTGAGTAAGAGACCACGGGGCGGTGACCGCGGTGGCCACTGCCCTCTTGGTTTCGTTGGGCCGAGTGGCACCGTCGCCGAGTGGGTCGCTCGGCGGGCCGATCGACTCATCTGCTCGGGAGACTGATACATGACCCTCTGGGTCGACATGGCTGTTGTGTTCCTTCTGAACGTGCCGTTTGGCTACTGGCGCGGCAACGTGAAGAAGCTTTCCCCGCAATGGCTCATGGCAGTCCACATCCCAGTGCTGCTTGCCATCCTGGTTCGCATACTCTCCCACCTTCCATTCGAGCCCCTCACCCTTGCGGCCATGGTGCTGGCCTTCTTCACCGGCCAGACCTCCGGCCAGCGGCTGAGGATGCCGCTGGCGATGCTGCTTTCAGTCCCTCTCAGTTCCTGGCTTCCGCTGGACCTGCTACGGCTGATCTTCGACTGATCGGTTTTCCTCCTTCGCTGGTGAATCGCGGCCTTAGCGCTTCTACAAACTTCCTCGGGTCGAAGCTATCGTGGTAGGATTAGGGCGAGAACGACTAGGGGAGGCAGGGAGAATGGCACAGCCAAGCGATAGAAGGGCACGGCCCGGGATCGGGAAGCCCCAAAGTCTGCCCTCTTCAGAGGAGCTGGCCCAGCTCACACCTCGAGCCCTCCTGCGGCGGTTGGGTCTTTCGGCCCGGAAGGGCTTCTCGCAGAGCTTCTTGACCGACAGCTACGCGGTCATGGATATCGTGTCTGCCGCCGACCTGCGTTCTTCCGACCAGGTGTTGGAGATCGGCCCCGGACTCGGGGTGCTGACCCGCGAACTTGTGAAGGCTGCCGGACGGGTGGTTGCGGTGGAGTTGGACCGGGCGCTGGCCGAGCTTCTGCCACGGCTGGTCGCCGACGCGAAGAATCTCAAGGTTATTCAGGGGGACTACCTGGACTTCGATCCCGCGACTGCCTTCTCGGGCCCCTACAAGGTGGTAGCCAACCTTCCGTACGCCATCACATCGCCGGCACTCCGTCGCATCATGACCTTTCCGCCCAAGCCTACTTTGGCGGTGGTGATGGTTCAGAAAGAGGTAGCCGAGAGGGTCGCGGCGAAGCCGGGAGAAACGAGCCTGCTCTCCATCATGGTGCAGCTCTACTCGCGAGTGAGTTTCGTGCGCGAGGTGCCAGCCTCGGCCTTCTATCCGGCACCCAAGGTCGACTCCGCGGTTCTGAAGCTGGAGCTGTACGATCGCCCGCCGGAGGGGGTGGACGACACCGAGGCGCTGCTGAAGGTGGTGGCGGCGGGGTTCAGCCGACGACGTAAGCAGCTGCACAACTCCCTATCGGATAGCCTCTGGTTTCCTCCAGGGGGTGTCTTCGAGGTGCTGGAGGCGGCGGGGATCGACCCAGCTCGGCGGGCTCAGACCCTGTCGATCGAGGAATGGATCAGGCTGTATCGCGCCTACAACGAGGCCAAGATCCGGTGGCAGTCGGAGCAGGCGCAGTGAAACGGATCCGGGTAACCGCCTATGGCAAGGTGAACCTCTCCCTCGAGCTGCTGGGAAAGCGGCCCGACGGCTTCCACGAGCTTCGTACCGTGATGCAGTCGATCAGTCTGTCGGATCGACTGGTGATGGAGGAGGCCGACGACCTGTCGCTGGAGTGCGAGCAGGTAACGCTGACTGGTGAGGACAATCTGGTGCTCAAGGCCGCCAGGGCATTGCAGGAAGCGAGCGGCATAGCTCGAGGAGCCCGGATCACCCTGGCCAAAGGGATACCGGTAGCGGGCGGCCTCGGTGGCGCAAGCGCGGACGCGGCGACGGCCCTGGTGGCGCTGTCTCAGCTATGGGGGTTGGAGCTATTGGAGGTCGATCTGAAGTCGCTGGCGGCTCGCCTGGGATCCGACGTGCTCTTCTTCCTGTCGGCGGGGACGGCCCTGGCCGGGGGCCGAGGAGAGATCGTAGACCCGCTTCCCGATCTGCCCACGCTGTGGCTTGTGCTACTGGTCCCTTCCCATTCCCTGCAGGCAAAGACCGCGGAGCTGTACCGTCGAGTCATGCCCGACTGCTTTTCCTCTGGGGAGAGAACGAGCAGGCTGGCCATGGCCATCCGGGAGGGCAGGCCTGTGGGTGAGGATCTGTTGACCAACAGCTTCGAGTTGGTGGCGGATCAGCTTTTCACCTCGCTGCCCGAATATCGGAGGGCTATGCAGGAGGCAGGGGCGAAGGGTGTGCACCTTTCGGGCGCCGGACCGGCGTTGTTTGCCCTGTTCGAGACAGAAACAGGGGCGGCGGCCGTCGCGGACCGACTGCAGCGAGCGGGATATCATCCGCTGATGGCGCGGACGTTACGGGCCGACGAGGCGATCCCCCGGCCCGAGTGGCTCTGATCGCGTGAGCGTGAGTCCACCGAAAATGCGGCTATCGGGTGGCGTGAGCCTACTCCTACAGAAACGGGTGAGTGAAAGATGGATCTGGGTCTGAAGGGAAAGGTGGCGCTGATCATCGATACTAGTCGTTTCGATCGGTTCGGTGCCGAGTCAATGCTGAGAAATGTTGGAGGCGGGGATGTCGGAGTCGCTTAGCCCAAGCGCTCAGAGGGTGCAGGAGGCGCTGAAGGCGCTTGGATTGTCGCTGGAGGTCGTGGAGCTTCCACAATCCACCCGGACGGCCGTCGAGGCAGCCGCGGCTGTCGGGTGCAATGTGGAGCAGATCGTGAAGTCACTGGTGTTCAGGGGCAAGCATTCCAAGAAGCCGATCCTGGTGGTGGCGAGCGGGTCCAACCGGGTGAACGAGAAGAGGATGGCCGAGGTGGTGGGTGAGCCGATAGAGAGGGCCGACCCCGACTTCGTGCGGGTCCACACCGGGTTCGTCATCGGCGGTGTGGCACCGGTGGGCCATCCGGAGCGGATAGAGACCTTCATCGATGAAGATCTGATGCAGTATCCGGAGATCTGGGCTGCCGCGGGCAATCCCAACGCGGTTTTCCGACTGGGCCCGGAGGATCTGAAACGGATGGCAGGGGGCAGGGTGATCGCGATAAAGTAATAGGTAGTGGATGGTCCTGGGACTTCTCCACACTGAGGAGGTCCGAGCCTGAGTGTGGCGCTTGCATCCGACCATGCCAGCCACGTGTGAGGCAGGATTATCCATAAGAAGATGCTTTAGATAGGAACGCTGAAGCGCATTTCGGGGGTAGTAAGAGGGATTATCGGCGCGATAAGCTGCGATGCCGTGCATCGTAGCGCCAGTTCGGGCTCCATCGGTCACCTTGACACCTGAGGCTAAGGCCTGTAATATTTGTTAAGTAGACCTTCGGCCACAGCCGAGTTCTCTCACTCTATGGAAGATACTCCAGAACAACCTGACTCACAATCTGACCTGGTTGCTGTCATCCTGGCAGCTGGGATGGGCACCAGGATGCGCTCCACCCGCCACAAGATCCTTCACCCCGTGGCGGGCGATCCCATCATATCTCATATCCTAAATGCGGTTGCTGGGGCGGGCATATCGCGCCCGGTGATGGTTGTTGGCCACCTCGCCGATCAGGTGCGGGCGGCCGCGGGCGATTCGGCCCGCTACGTCCTGCAGGAGCCGCAGTTGGGGACGGGCCACGCACTGCAGCAGGCCATCGAGTCGCTTGATCCCATGCCCCGCCGTTTGCTTGTCCTCTATGGCGACACCCCCATGCTTCGCTCATCCACCCTATCTCGAATGGTATCTGCCCTGGGCGATGCCACCATCGTCATGCTCACTGCGCGACTGGCGAATCCCACCGGCTACGGTCGAGTCGTCCGAGACGCGGATGGGCGCGTGGGGGCGGTGGTAGAGGAAGCGGACGCCACGGTGGAGGAGAAGGCGATCGCGGAGATCAACAGCGGACTCTACTGCTTCGATGGCCCATGGTTGGCAGCCAACCTGGGCAAGCTGGAGAAGAGCCCCAAGGGGGAGTACTACCTCACCGACATGGTGGGGATGGCGGTGTCGCAGGGCAGGGAGGTACTGGCGGTGGAAGCCGAGGATTCCGCGGAGGTTATGGGGGTGAACGACCGGGTGCAACTCGCCGAGGCCGACAGGATCGTGAGGGAGCGGATCTGCCGCGAGCTGATGCTGCGGGGCGTCACGATAGTCGATCCACGTTTCACCTACATCGGCAAGGACGTTTCCGTGGGGGTAGACAC
>JAJYNT010000351.1 GCA_021786215.1 Chloroflexota bacterium
CCCGCTCTCCTGCTTTGCAACCATTGTGAGAACCCGGCGTGCGTCAGGGTGTGCCCCACAAAGGCCACATTCCAGAGACCTGACGGAATAGTCATGATGGATTTCCACCGCTGCATCGGCTGCAGGTATTGCATGGTGGCCTGCCCCTACGGTGCCAGAAGCTTCAATTTCGTGGACCCTCGGAAGGGGCTGGACATGAGTAGGGTGAATCCCAACTACCCGACTCGAACACGAGGGGTGGTGGAGAAATGCACGCTGTGCTCGGAAAGGATCGACAAGGGGGAGATTCCCGCTTGTGTGGAAGACTGCAAGCAGAAGGCGCTGGTGTTCGGCGACATCAACGATCCGAAGTCGGAGATCAGGGGGATCGTGGAGAGCCGCTACACCCTGGTGCGGAAGCCGGAGTTGGGCACCAAGCCACAGATCTACTACATCGTCTCGTAGGCAGAGGAAGATATGCTTGAGAAAGCGTTGAACGGAAGCCGCGGATATTGGGGGTGGGTGCTGTTCCTGCTTGTCGTGATGGGAGTGGGCTTCAGTGTCTATCTCTGGCAGGCCATGACCGGGGCGGAATCCTCAGGCCTCAGCAGGGACGTCCCGTGGGGATTCTTCATCGCCAACTACACCTTCATGGTTGGAGTGGCGGCATCGGCAGTGATGGTGGTGCTGCCCTATTACCTGCACAACCAGAAGGATTTCGGGAAGGTCACTGCCCTCGGGGAGTTCCTCGCGGTGGCCGCGATAACCACGACCCTGCTGTTCATCATGGCCGATCTGGGGCAGCCTGCCAGAGCGTTCAACATCATTCTCTACGCTACTCCCAACTCGCCCTTCTTCTGGAACACCATCATACTGCCGGGCTATCTGGTGATAAACCTGGTTACAGGCTGGTTCACATTGGATGCGGAGCGCCATGGCGTAGCGATGCCTGGCTGGGTGAAGATATTGATCCTGGTATCCATTCCGTGGGCCATAAGCATTCATACGATGACTTCCTTCGTGTACAGCGGGCTACCTGCCAGGCCGCTATGGAACTCGGCCATCCTGACACCCCGTTTCCTAGCCTCGGCTTTCGCCTCGGGCCCCGCACTTCTGATCATCCTTTCGGTGACCGTCAGAAAGGCGACTGGTTTCGATGTGGGCAACAAAGCTATCCAGAAGTTGGCCCTCATAGTTACCTACGCTACCATAATCAATTTGTTCCTCGTTCTGGCGGAGCTGTTCTCGACGGTGTACAGCAACATAGGTCCGGACATGGAGTCGCTCCGCTACCTGTACTTTGGGCTGGATGGTCGAGGCGCATTGGTTCCATTCACATGGGTATCCACTTTGCTCTCCTTGGTGGCCATAGTGCTGTTGGTGAATCCGTCCACCCGCCGTCATGAGCGGACTTTGCTGCTGGCCTGTGCCGCAGTTTTCCTGTCGATGTGGATAGACAAGGGGCTCTGCCTGGTGATAGGCGGGTTCATCCCTTCGCCGCTGGGTGACGTCACAGAGTACATGCCAACGGTATCGGAACTGATAATCGCCTCTGCCATCTACGCTACGGCCGCACTGATACTGACGGTGCTCTATAAGATCGCGATAGGGGTGAAGGATGAGACCTCGGCTTGAGATTTCGCATGGGGGAACTGCCGGACTGGGCCGGCTCTACCGATAGACATCTTGGACATATCCATTGGATCGGAATCGTTCGAATTGAAGTAAGAGGAGGTGGAAGATGCCGGTTATCACTTTGAGAGGCCGAGATTTCGAAGTCGACGAGGATGGGTTCCTTGAGGACCCGACCATCTGGAACGAGGAGGTTGCCAGCTGCTTCGCCGATACCGAGGGGATTTCGGAGCTTACGGAAGAGCACTGGAAGGTGATCAATTACCTGCACAACTATTACCTGCAGTTTGGCATCGCTCCGATGGTGAGAAAGGTATGCAAGGATACCGGATTTGATCTAAAATACATCTACCAGCTCTTTCCCTCTGGTCCCGCGAAGGGGGCCTGCAAGTTGGCGGGCTTGCCGAAGCCTACCGGCTGCGTGTGAGAGCGAGAATAGCGCGAAGGAAGTAAAGCTCCAGCATGTACATTATTACTATCGACGAGGATAAGTGCGAAGGTGACGGGGAGTGCGTCAGCAGCTGCCCGGTAGAGATGTTCGAGCTGAAGGACGGGAAGGCTGTCATTATCAGCTCGATGGATGATTGCCTCGGCTGTGAGAGCTGCGTGAGCGTCTGCCCCAGTGGTGCAGTCACACTGCAGGAAATGTAGATCGGCCGAAATCAGAAGGGGGGGCCTCGAGGCCCCCCCTTCTGATTTCGGATCGGAGATCACTCCCACTCGATGAACGGCTTGGGAAGGTCGGGCATTGCGTTGACCACCAGTTCGACCAGCCCGCCATACCGGATCCGGCACTTCTCCTCTACCTGGTAAGAGTTGAAAAGGTCGCGGATCTGTCCCTTGCAGTTGGAGCAGGGTGCGCACACGTACTTCGGTATCGACGCATCCAGCTCTCCCTCGAACGCGCCGAGGATCTGCTTCATCTTCATCCGACCAGAGACGGCGCTTCGCCACTCCGGGAAGTTCAGTCCCTGCATAATAGCGAAGCCGCTGCCGCCGCCACAGCAGTAGTTATCCACGCCGTGTGGTGTCATCTCCCGGAAGCGCGGTGTGATCTTGCGGAGAACCCGTCGCTGCGGCTGGACAATCCCCATGAGCCGCACTATGTTGCACGGATCGTGCAGGGTGACCGGGAAGTCGTTTCGGCTGGGATCCAGCTTCAGTTTGCCGCTACTCACGATATCGTCGAGCAGGGTGAGGCAGCTCTCCCGCGGGATGTTGTACTCCTCGGCGAAGATACGGTCGGCGATGACGGTAAGAGCCTTGTGTGCGTGACCGCATTCGCCAATCACGATCTTCTTTACCTTGAGCTTCTTCGCTGCCTGGGCTTGCTTGAGCGCGATTCTGGCGAACTGCACGTCGTCGTACCACACCCCATAGTTTACCCCGTCGTAGGCCAGCAGGTCGCTGGAGAGGGTGTAGCTGAGACCTGCCCTCTCGAAGATGATGGCGAAGGCCTCCGGGTTCTCCGGCCAGGCAAGAAACTCCCCGGCGTTGTGGATGAGCAGGATGTCCGCACCCTCCTTGTCGACCGGCCACTTGAAGCTGAGTCCGGTTCTATCTTGGACATCCTCCTCCATGAACTCGATGTTGTCGCGTAGTGCCGCCGGGGTCATACCGGTGCTTGAGCCTACCCGAAGCTGCTGGACTGTGCCGAGCTCGTGGATCTCCTTCGCCGCGATCCCCATCTCCTGGCTGAACAGCTTTCGGATCTCGCGGGCCACGAGGCCGTTGTCCACCCCGATGGGACAGGCCTGCGCGCAGCGGCGGCAGAGGTTGCAGCGGTAGGAGAGCTCCGCCAGGCGGGCCACGGTGCTCCAGTTCAGGTCGATGTCGGATCCGGTCAGCTTTGCCCGAAGCTTACCCCCCGGGCTCAGCTGCTTCCGGATGATCCGGCGCAGCACCTCACTGCGGTAGGCGGGTCGGTAGACCTCCTGCCGGCCGCTGGCCTCGTATATGTGGCAGGCCTCGGCGCATGTCTGGCAGTGGGTGCAGTTGTCCAGGGATAGCATGAGGGGCTGCCAGAAGCTCCAGTTGTCATCCTGGGAGAGCAGTTTCCGGAGTCCATCCAGGAACTTGGCTACGAGACGCTCTTCCTCTTCCTTACTAGCGGGCTTTGGAAGGCCGATGGCGGAGTAACCATCGAGGGTGGTCTCCAGGGCCTGCCGACGGCTCTGGTTCACTCCCTTGAGGGGAGGCAGGGGATCATCCATCGGCTTGGGAAGCGGCATCAACTCCTCGGAATGCAGTTCCAGCAGTTGGTCGGCAGGACGGCCGAAATCTCGCTCGCTCGTTCGCGTATTCCCTTCCATCACTTCACCTCCGTGGCCGCTTCCGCCCAGGTCTTACCGGATTGGATGTGGGGCGCCGACCATCCCACCGGCCTCGAAAGATTGGCCTGTATGCGAGCCAGCATTTGCGGGTCGTTCAAGTTCGGGGTGTCATCCCACCTCACCTGGTGATAGGTGAAGTATTTCGCTACAAAGTGGGTCATGTGGGTAAATGGCAGGTATATCAGGAATATGGCGGCCACGACGATTTCGGTGACGATCGCCGGCGCAACCTGGGGAGCGGGGCTCAGGGTGAGTGCGCTCCTGAGGAAGCCCCTCAACTGGCTGAACGAGGGGTCGACCGAGAGCCAGGCAAACGCTGCGGTCAGGAACACGGCCAGGATCACGATGAGATTGACATAATCAGACAACGAGCTCGAGGCCTTGAGCTTCTGATCGGAAAACCGTCGCCATAGGAGGGACAGCGTCCCAAATGTGCCGGAAACCAGCCCGATCGCCCCCACCAGGGTGGTGAAGCTTTCCAGCCAGCCGAACCAGGCGGCCTTGCCCGCTCCGGCGAGCTCGGCAACCGCTCCCAGGCCCAGTAGCAGGGTGAAGCCGAAGAGTAGATAAATGCCACCGTGGAAAGGGAATGACGCGTACCACTGGGAGCGGTTGCGGTGCCATAGGCTGCGGATCAGCAGCATCTCCTCCAGCATCGCCCCGATCTCTCCGACCAAGGTGGTTTCCCTCTGCTTGGACCACCAGTTGAGTTCTTCGAAGTAGGATCCACCGTAATCCCCTTTGCCCTTCTCGTGGGGAACTGGATACAGCTCCCAACGCAGGTGCATGGGCGCCCGCGCATACTTGATGGATCTCATGACCACCCCGACGGCGAAGACCAACAACGACAGGTAGGTAAGTGCCAGCAGCAGCGATGGCCCGCTCATTTGTCCGAGCACCTCCGAAGGCTGTTTGGAACGCAAGGAGAAAAGGAGGGCAGGATGGCCCCGCGCGGCAGTATATGGTGCACCAGAAGAGGCTGTCATGGGGCGTTTACCCCATTGTGGTATACGCAGATCGCACTATCTTGAGAGCCGGATAGCGTCTGAGCGTGGTGGGGAGGGGAGAGGAATCTCCACTCCCCACCACAAGGAAGGGAGCAGTGTTACCGCCCGGCCGGCCGGAAGGTGCCGCCGAAACTACCTCCCAGGCCTCCTCCCATTTGGAAGTTGCCCCTGGGCTGGGCTGTGGAGGTGGTGGGTAGCACCACCTGGTCGCCTGCCTTGAGGCCGGAGACGATCTCGGTCATCTGGCCGTCGGAATCGCCCGTCTGCACCGTTCTGACCTCGGGTTTGTCGTTTGCCTGAAGAACTTGCACCGTCTGGGTGCGGCCCAGGATATGGATGGCCCGGCTGGGGACCAGCAAGACGTTATCCTTGCGGCTGGTTTCGATGGAGACGGTGGCACTCATGCCATCCGGGAGAGTACGGTCGGGGTTGGTGACCGCGACGGAGACCAGGTAGCTGACGACACCCTGGGTGGAGGTGCCGGCGGGGGAGATGGCGATCACCTTGCCGTTTGCCTGGTAGTTGGGAAGGGCGTCGAATGTGATGGTGGCCGGCTGGCCCACGGCGATGTTGGCGACGTCGGACTCGTCGACGGTGGCGTCGATGCGGACGGACTTGGGATCCACCAGGGTCAACACCGGGGCGCTGCCAATTTGCTCGCCAACGTTGGAGGCAACGTCTGCGACCACCCCGTCAAATGGGGCGGTAAGGGTGGTGTTAGCCAGATCCAGCTTGGCCTGGTTCAAAGCATTCTGGGCCTGATTGACCTGTTCCTGGTCGAGGGCTACGTCGCTAGCCTGTGGATTGGTGTCGGCGTCCAGTGTGGCCTTGGCGGCGGCCACGTTGCTCTGGGCGGCCTTCAGATCGCTGGCCGTGGGGCCCGCATTCACCTGATTCAGGTTAGCCTCGGCAGAGGCGAGGCCCGCCTTCGCCTGGTCGACGGTAGCCTGCGCGGAGGTCAGGTCATCCTGAGTCGGACCGGCGTTGACTTCGTTCAGCTTGGCCTGGTCGGCGTTCAGATTGGCTTGTGCTTGGTCCACGGCGGCCTGAGCATCCGCGAGATCGGTAGGGGACGGTCCCTGCTGCATCAGGGCCAACTTGGCCTGGTCGGTATTCAATTTGTCCTGGGCCTGAGTGACGGCGCTCTCAGCCGACTGCAGGTCGGACTGTGCCGGGGACTGAAGCTGCTGCAGTTTCTGGACCGCGGAGTTGTAGGCGGATTGGGCGGCTTCGTAATCCTGCTGGGCCGCGGAGTTGCTGCTGGCACCCGATTGCTGGAGGTTGCCGTTCATGGCCATCTGATACCGGTCTTGGGCCGACATCATGGCGGCCTTTGCCTGATCCACCGCGGCTTGCGCATCGGCGATTTCGGCGCTGCTGGGTTGCTGTAGTTGATCCAGGCTTGCCTGGGCCGCGGCAAGGCCGGCCTTGTCGGAGTCGACTGCCGATTGAGCGGCGGCCCAGTCGGCTGCGGTGTACTCGTTGGTCTTCAGCTGGTTCAGCTTGACCTGTGCGTCGTTCAGGGTGGACTTGGCCTGATCTACCGCGGATTGAGCCGCGACCTTATCGGCTTCGGTAGAGCCAGCCTTCACCTGATCCAGTTTGGCTTCCGCGTCGTTCAGGGTGGCCTGGGCCTGCTGCACCGCACTTTCTGCCGACTGCCGGGCGGCGGCGGTAGGACCCGCTTCCACGTTTTGCAGATTGGCGACTGCCGCGTTGTATGCGGCCTGAGCGGCGGCAACCTGATCGGGAGTGGCCCCGGTCTTCAACTGCTGCAACTTGATCTGTGCGGTGTTGAGGGCCGACTGCGCGTCGTTGACCTTGATTTGATACGGTTGAGGGTCTACCTTGGCCAGGACCTGGCCCGCTTTGACGCTGTCGCCGACCTTGACGTCCATCTCAGTCAGCTTGCCTGTTACGGGGAAGCTGAGCTTGGCCTGCTGACTGTCTACAGCGTTTCCAGTGGCGGTCACTGTGGTGACCAGGGAGCCTATCTGGGCTGGCACCGTCTGGATCGCGACCACCGGTTGTGTTGCCTCAAGGTAGCGCTGATAGCCGATGTAGCCGGCCGCCAGCGAGACCAGGGCTGCCGCGAGCAGCAGGCCAAATCGTCTGTCTGGAAGCTTCCGGAGGACTGCCTCCGGCCATTCGGTCGGCTTGAGGGCTGGAAGGGACAGCTTGCCGGCGACCGACCGCAGCGAGATTATTGGTCTGAAGGGCCTGTGGACCGGGAGGGAGATCCTGGCGGCACTGAACGCGTTCGCCAGTCCGAACCTGGGGACGGGCAGCTTGAGTGCCCGAATCTCCGGCAATCGGACTCGCCTGCCAATTGGAAGAATGACCTTCATCTTTCTCTAATGTCCTCCTGAAGGATCCTTGAGGAGAGAAGCTGCGCCTCTCGCAACCGTTCTCGAGCCGGCACCGCTATCATGGGCCTCGGATATCTGGAGGACGGATTGCTCCTGGTTAGTCTGTAGCCGCAGTGCTAATGGAATGTTTGGCCAGAGTTAAATCTGTGTAAAATGCAATAGTAAGAACTAAGAGACCGCAGCCTGGATTGATTGTGTTGGTCGTGGGTTTGCAGGTCGAGAGGCAACCCTGCGGATGGCCTCGGCGACCTCTGGTGGGGTCCAGGGGCTGTGCTATACTGAACAAAAGAAGGACAATGATGTCCCGTGTGGAGGACGCGAAGATGCGCCGGGAGGAGCCTTCCCCTTTGTTGTTAGCCATCGACGTAGGAAACACGAATATCGTGTTGGGGGTCTTCCGGGGCGAGCAGTTGGTCGCCGACTGGCGGATATCGACCAGCGGCGACACCATGCCCGATGAGTACGCCGTTCTTCTTTCCAACCTTCTGGGCTACCATCAGTTGACAATGGCCGGCCTTGATGATGCGATAATCGCGAGCGTGGTCCCCAAGGTCACCGCCAACCTGCTGGAAATGCTCGAGAAGTATATGAAGGTCGGTGCGCTTGTAGTCGGGCCTGGCATCGACACCGGGGTGCGGATCGCGATCGACAATCCCAAGGAGGTTGGTGCCGACAGGGTCGTGAACGGACTGGCGGCCTATCGATTGTATGGAGGCCCTGCCGTGGTCATCGACCTTGGCACCACCACCACCTTCGACGCAGTCTCGGCCTCAGGGGAATACCTTGGGGGAGCCATCGCTCCAGGTATCCTCACCTCGGTGGAGGCCATGTCCAGGTACACCGCCAGGTTGCCTCGGGTAGACTTGGTTCGTCCCCAGCATGCCATTGGCAGGGACACCTTGAGCGCCATGCAATCCGGCATTATTCTTGGTCATGCGGCCATGGTGGAGGGAATGGTTCGCCGGATCAGCACCGAGCTTGGCGGCGAGCCTCGCGTTATCGCTACCGGAGGGTTGTGTGGGGTGATCGCCGCGGAGGTCCCGTTGATCCAGGTAGCCGACAAGAATCTCACCCTCAGAGGGCTGCAGTTGATGTACGACCTGAACCGCCCTCGAGCCTAGTCCTAACGGGACAAGGAGCCATTTCTCAGTTCCTCATTGCTTTGCCGCTAGTCCACATTTGGTAGGAGTCTGGACCCATGCTGGAAGGGAAGAAGATAGTCCTGGGCGTTACAGGTAGTATCGCTGCGTACAAGGCCGCGGTACTAGCCAGTACCCTGACTCAGGCCGGGGCACAGGTGGACGTGATAATGACCGAGGCTGCCACCAAACTGGTGGCCCCTCTGACCTTTCAGAGTCTTACACAGCGCACCGTCCATCTGGATATGTTCCGGCTGTTGGACCAGCCGGACATCACTCATGTGTCCCTTGGGGTGAGTTCCGACCTGATTGTGGTTGCTCCGGCGACGGCCAATACCCTGGCTAAGATGGCGATGGGCATGGCCGATGACCTGCTCTCGACCACCCTGTTGGCCGCCAGATGCCCCATTCTGGTGGCACCGGCCATGGACGCCGAGATGCATGAGAACCCCGCGACGCAGGAGAATGTCGCTCGCTTGCGCCAACGCGGAGTGGTGGTTGTGGATCCAGAGACTGGTCGACTGGCGTCTGGTTTGGTCGGCCGAGGAAGGTTGGCCGACCTTGACGAGATCATGGGGCGGATCCGATGGATCCTTGGGCGCGACGGCGACCTGGCGGGTGTGAAGGTGCTGGTCACGGCTGGCGGTACGGAGGAGCCTATCGATCCCGTCAGGATGATCACCAACCGCTCCTCCGGGAAGATGGGTTATGCCATCGCGGAGGCGGCGCTGGATCGTGGGGCCAGAGTGTCGCTGATCTCGGCGCCCACCTGCCTCAGGCCGCCCACTGCCTTGGAGTTCGTTCCGGTTAGCACCGCGATCGAGATGCGCGATGCCGTGATGGCGAAGTTGAGGCACACCGACGTCCTGATCATGGCTGCGGCGGTAGCGGACTACAGGGTCGAGCAGGTGGCTGCCCACAAAGTGAAGCGAGGGGACCAGGGCATGCTTCTCAGCCTTGTCCCCAATCCGGACATCCTGATGGAGACGGCCAATCCTCCTGATGGCGTGAAGCTGCCGCTGCGGGTGGGCTTCGCGGTGGAGAGCGACGAGTTGCTGGCCGGTGCCCAGGAGAAGCTGACTCGGAAGAGGCTCGATCTGATTGTGGCCAACCGCACCGACGCCGCCGGTGGGGTGTTTGGCAGCGACCAGAACGAGGTGGTTCTGCTGGACAGGGCCGGGCGGCAGATCGAAGTGCCGCTGGCCCCGAAGCTGCAAGTGGCCCACCGGCTGCTGGATGAGGTGGTGCGACTGCTGAAAGAGAAGGATTGAGAAGGAAGTCACAAGATGGGCCGTCGGGCGAGTTCGCATAGAGACTCGCTCTGATCCTTTGGGTGGAGATGGAATAGTCAGCATGAGACAGATAGCGACGGTAGCCGAAATGCAGCGCGCGCTGTCCGATATTCAGGGAAGCGTGGGTCTTGTCCCCACGATGGGCTACCTTCACGCCGGCCACATGGCACTTGTGGACAGAGCCAGGCGAGAGAACGACGTGGTGGTGGTGACGCTCTTCGTGAATCCTACCCAGTTCGGTCCCGAGGAGGATCTTGCCCGCTATCCGCGCGATGTGAAGCGGGATCTGGGTCTTCTACGCAAGGCCGGCGTCGATTTCGTCTTCGTGCCGGATGCATCGGAAATGTATCCGGATGGGTTCAGCAGCCACGTTACGGTGGAGGGGCTGTCGGGCAAGCTTGAGGGGGCCTTTCGCCCGTCCCATTTCAAGGGCGTGGCGACGGTAGTGGCGAAGCTGTTCAACATCATCCCGGCCGACAGGGCCTATTTCGGCCAGAAGGATGCTCAGCAGGCTGTGGTGATCCGCAGGATGGCTCGCGACCTCAACTTCCGCCACCACATCGTTGTGGTCCCCACCGTTCGAGAGCCCGATGGCCTTGCCCTCAGCAGCAGGAACGTCTATCTGAACGCCGAGGAGAGGCAGAGCGCCCTGGTGCTGTCCAGATCGCTGTTTCTCGCCAGAGAGATGTACGAAAAGGGCGAGCGAAACGCTCGGGAGATCCGCTCAGCCATGAGAGCCATGCTGGAAGCAGAGCCGGGGGTCAAGACAGATTATGTGACGGTCTGCGATCCGCAGTCGCTGGAGGAGTTGGACCGCATCGAAGGCCCAGCGATGGTTGCCCTGGCGGCTCGAGTTGGGAAGACCCGGCTGATTGACAACCTCGTTCTGGGTAACGTCTGATGAAAGAAGACCGGGGGGCGGTAGGCAGGCCCGCGCCACACCCGAGTTGCGCTGACCTCTCTCGTGTCATAGAATCTAGTTAGGCGCGATTCTCGGGACAGATAACAGAGGCCCACGTCAGCAGCGGCCCCGACGGGCCGCTGCTTTGGTTACCGGTGTGGTCGTGCCTGAGACCGAAGTTGGCATCGCGTTACGAATGGGGTGAATACGAAGTGGTTGACAACGGCGCTGTGGAGCGGGCGGTTCG
>JAJYNT010000378.1 GCA_021786215.1 Chloroflexota bacterium
GTCTTCCGGAATGACCTGACCGCGGTTGCCGACTGTCACCCTTCGCGAGGTGATGTAGTGACAGTAATAACTGTTTGTGTTACACTTCTTCCCCGGGGCGAGCAGCTTCCGCGGAGGAGGACGGGTGGCGTCAAAGCGGCAGGGAGGGATGGGCAAGAGCCGGCAGGGCTGCTCCGAGGAGGAGCGGGCACTCTGGAGCGAGCATGCCCTTTCCGGGAAACTGCATCGAGCTCAGGAGGGTCGAAACCCGGGGTTCAGGCCCCCATACGGCTACCAGGTGGACGCTGCCGGCGGTGTGTTCGTGGTTGAACCGGCGGAGGCGGCCGTGGTTCGGCGACTCTACGACCTGTACCGACACGGATCGGGCGCGCTCGCCATCACCTACCATCTGAACGAGGAAGGGGTGCCCTTTCGAGGTGGCCGCCCCTGGAGCGTAAGCACTGTGAAGCGGATCCTGGAGAACCCTCTCTACTGTGGAGATCTACAGTACGGCCGGCTGAGTCGCAACCCTAATCGGGGTAAACAGGAGGGCGAGGCCTTCTACACACATCAAGAGCCCCAGGTGATCAGCCGGGATGCGGTGCCGGCCATCGTGCCCAGGGAGGAGTGGGAGGCTATCCAGGCCATCCGGGCCTCCAGACCCGCCGTGGGCAGCGGCTCCTCAGGACGAGCCCTGTCCAGCAAGCACCTCCTGTCGGGGATCGCCCGATGTCTCTGTGGCTGCACGGTCATCGGCTACAGGGGTAGGGGTGAGGGCGAGCTCTACTACCGTTGCTCGGGACAGAGAAGAAAATCCAGGCAGTCCTGCGACTGCGGCTACGTCCGCCAGGAGGTGGTGGACGAGATCGTGCTGGGTAGACTGGAGGCTGATCTGTCCAGCGGTTCGATCACGGATCCCGATAGGGCGGCGCAACTCCGCGACCTTCGCAACCTGCCGGTTGTCCAGCAGAAGCAGCTGCTGCGGGAACTGATCGAGTCCATACGAATTTTCCGCGGACAGGGCACGCAAGAGCTTGTATGCGACATCCATTGGAAGGAGAATTAGATGGCTGAGACCCAACCCAGAATTGTGGTTTTCACGACGCCCACTTGACCCTGGTGCCGCCGGGTCAAGCAGTACCTCCAGACGAAGGGCTTCAAGTTTCGAGAGGCCGACGTTTCACGGGATCAGAATGCGGCCCGGGACATGGTCCGCATGACTGGCCAGATGGGGGTGCCGGTGACCTTGATCGGCAGCCGACCGGTGGTCGGATTCAACCAGGCCGAGATCGATCGACTTCTGGGCATCAAGAACTAGTACTCGACCACAGTGATTGCGAGGGGTAGGGCGGGGGTTTATCCCCGCCGCCAAGCGCCCGACGGACCGGACGGCGGGGCACAAGACCCCGCCCTACGTGTCAAAACCAGTTTGGCGGAGGACTAGTGCGGCGACACAATGGTTCTGACCAGTGTCATCCTGAGTATCACAGGGTTCCGGGAACCCTGTGCGAAGCACAGAAACTTGAAGTTTCTGAACAGCGATAGCGAAGGATCTCCAGTGACGAGGAGATGCTTCGCTGACGCTCAGCATGACAGTAACCATCACCTTCACTGTGTCGAAGCACTAGTGGTCTGCCACGGTAATCGTGATAGCCGGCAGCAGAGCCACGTAGGGGCGACGCATGCGTCGCCCAGCCAGGGGGCGAGGCATGCCTCGCCCCTACAGGAGGACGGCGGGCGTCCCGCCCGCGCTCCCAGGCATCAGAACCACTGTGTCTGGGCACTAGGGTAAGCGATCACAACTAAGAAGGGAGAAAAAGGGATGCGTATTGAACCATTGGACGACAGGGTACTGGTGCAGGTTGACGAGGATGGCACGGAGCAGAAGACCGCGTCGGGACTGTACCTGCCGGATACCGCCAAGGAGAAGCCCCGGACGGGCATCGTGCTGGCCGTGGGCACCGACGAGGACCTGCGAGAGAAGGTTAAGGAGGGGGACCGAGTCCTCTACGGCAAGTACACCGGCGATGAGGTAGATCTGGACGGCAAGAAGGTGCTCGTGCTCTCCCGGAGCGAGATCCTCGCCCTCGTTCGGGGTTAGGTCTCTCCGCTCTGTCCCCGGAGGGGCAAGATGGACGGGATGCACAGGATGGAGAACCCTCCATCCTGTGCTATTCCCGTTTCGTTCATGTTGCTCCTTTCCTCCCGGACCAACCTCGCCTGCTCCTTCACGGAATCCCAGTGATGGTGCTCCGCCACAGTGATCCTGATCGGAACCAGTGTCCGAGTAATGGTAGAGGCAAGGGGTCGATTCCGCGGATTCCAGGGGCAAGCTGTTGCTCGACGCCCCGATACGGACTATTATCAAGCAGGTTGATAATTTAGATCCGAAACTACTCTACCTGGATCCGATCCCCCACGCCGGCGCGAGTAGAAAGCGCCCCTTCTTGAACGCGTCGGTTAGCAGGAGTGTCCGTAGTGACCGACGGCTGGCAACGGAACCTGGCTGCCCTCACCCTGGCCCAGGCGGTGAGCATGGTGGCTTTCAGCTTCGTGTTCTCCTTCTTTCCCCTTTACGTTCAGACCCTGGGGGTGAAGAGTGCCGACGAGGCGGCCCAATGGGCGGGCGCGATCATCGCCTCCATGGCGATCGCGATGTCCATCTCCCAGCCGATCTGGGGGAGTCTATCGGATCGCTGGGGCCGGAGGCCTATGCTGCTCCGCTCTATGCTGGGAGGAGCGATTACCCTGACGGTCATGGGGATGGTCACCTCGCCGGAGCAGTTGGTGGCTCTTCGATTTATTCAGGGATTGGTAACCGGTACTGTGGCTGCCGGCAACGCTCTCGCTGCCGCTTCGGTTCCCAAGCGAAGGCTCGGCTTTGCCCTGGGTCTGATGCAGGTGGCCTATTTCTTCGGCACCTCGGCGGGGCCTCTGATAGGGGGTATTATGGCGGACCTGTGTGGCTTCAGGGTTCCCTTCTTCGCGGCCGGGTTCATGATGGTGGTGGGATTTTTCACGGTGCTGATCTTCGTGCGCGAGGACTTCCAGCCCCCGGTCGCGACTGTGCAGCAGGAGGGAATCTGGAGCCAGAGCCGCGCCCTACTAGGGATCTCTCTCTTCGCGGCCCTGCTGGTGGTGGTTTTCCTGATCCAGCTGGGGAACGTGATCATCAGCCCGGTGCTCAGCCTGTTCATCGCCGAGCTAACCGATGGTGATAAGGCCGGCACCCTTTCCGGTATTGTTCTGGCGGCAACCGGCGCCGCCAGCGCCGTCTCAGCCCTTCTGCTGGGAAGGTTGGGAGATCGGATCGGCCACTCCTTGATCCTGCCCATCTGCCTGGTGGGGGCTGCCGTCAGCTACTTCCCTCAGGCCATGGTGCATCAGGTGTGGGAGCTGCTGCTGCTCCGAACCCTTCTCGGGGGCTTTCTGGGAGGGCTGATGCCCAGCGCTAACGCCATGATGGCGGCCTTGACGCCCCGTGAGAGGAGGGGAGCTGCCTTCGGCCTCAACTCCAGCTTCCAGTCGATGGCCAACTTCATCGGACCATTGTCCGGCGCCGTTATCACCACCACCTGGGGACTGCGGTCCATCTTCGGTATTACCGGCGCCCTCTATCTGCTGGCTTACGGATGGGTGGTCATCGCCGTCCGGCGACGAACGGCCACATCGCTACAGTCGCAAGCTGGGTCGGTAGCTACAACCCTCGCTGCGACCTTCCCCGGGCGGGATACCGAAATTCGATAATCAGAACCGCCCATCGAAGTGCGAAGCTCGATACAATAGCGTCAATACGTTCATTGGAGCCGACTGTGGACGAGAGACCTACCGGTGGGATCATACAGAGGGACCAGAAGAGCTATGCCATCGTGCCCAGGACGCCGTTGGGGCTGGTGACGCCCTACATCCTGGAAAACGTCGCGAGGGTGGCGCGCAAGTACAACATACCTGTGGTCAAGATCACCTCCGCCCAGAGGATGGCTATCGTGGGCATCAAGCCCGAGTTGGTCGACGGGATCTGGCAAGAACTCGGCATGGATGTGGGGCCGGCGGCAGAAGTATGCGTGCACTACGTCAAGGCATGCCCCGGAAACAGGTTGTGCAAGTACGGCATTCAGGATTCCATCGGACTCGGCATGGAGCTCGAGAAGCTCTTTGTTGGGATGGCTGTCCCCGCCAAGGTGAAGATGGGTGTCTCCGGTTGTCCCTTCAACTGCGGTGAAAGCTACGTGCGGGACTTTGGGGTTTTCGGGAAGAAGGCGGGGTGGACGGTTGTCTTTGGCGGAAACTCGGGCGCCAAACCGCGGATCGGAGACGTTATCGCCAAGGACTTGACAGACGGTGAGGTTCTCGAACTGGCGGCAAGATGTTTGCAGTACTACGCGGCCAACGGAAGGAACAGGGAGAGGACCGCACGTTTTGTCGAGAGAATCGGCATTGAAGAGTTCAAGAAGGCCGTACTGCCATAAGATGACCTTGCGAAGAGGGATTAGGAAGGAGGATTCCCGTGGCCACAGCAGCAGAACGCAGGGCGATGACCGTCGGGATAAAGGAGCTTCCGGCCAGGTTGGAGGCCGCCGTTGGGGGGCTTAGCGATGCTCAGTTGGACGAGCCAGGGGGAGAGGGCGAGTGGTCGGTCCGGCAGGTGGTCCACCACATGGCCGATGCCCACATGAACGGCTTCATACGAATGAAGCTGGTCCTCACCGAGGACAAGCCGATCCTGAAACCGTACGATCAGGAGAAGTGGGCCGAGCTTCCCGACACCACACGTGCGCCGTTGGAGCCGTCCATGGAGATCCTGAGGGGGGTTCACGAGCGGTGGTCCACCCTCCTGGAGAGCCTGTCGGAATCTGACTGGCAGCGGCAGGGGGTGCACCTGGAGGCAGGCCTGCTGACTCTGGACGATCTGCTCTCCACGTTCGTGCGTCACGGTGAGAACCACCTGCAGCAGATCGCGAAGATTCGGGCTGCGCACCGAGGGTCATTGGACCGCGCATGACCTGGAGGACGAGCCACGGCTGAATCCCACAGTGGTGCTGGAGTGATCGATATGGAGAGGTGTCCCTGGTGTGGCACCGATGAGCTGTACGTGCGCTACCACGACGAGGAGTGGGGGGTTCCCGTCCACGACGATCGGAAGCAGTTTGAGTTCCTCCTGCTGGAGGCGGCACAGGCAGGACTGAGCTGGATAACGATCCTGCGAAAGCGGGAGGGTTACCGGAGCGCCTTTGCCGATTTCGACCCGCAGCATGTGGCCCGATTCGGAGATCGGCAGATCGAGCAGTTGATGGCCAATCCTGATATCGTCAGGAACCTCCGGAAGATCCGGGCCGCTATCAATAACGCGGCCAGGTTCCTGGAGGTACAGCTGGAGTTCGGCAGTTTCGACTCCTACATCTGGCGCTTCGTGGATAAGAAGCCGGTCCCCAACCGCTGGCAGACCCTGGCCGAGATACCGTGCAAGACCGCGCTCTCCGAGGAAGTTAGCAACGACCTCCGTCGCCGGGGTTTCACCTTCCTTGGGCCTGTCGTGGTCTACTCCCATCTGCAGGCGGTGGGGCTGGTCAACGACCATTTGGTGAGCTGTTTCCGTCACCAAGAGCTCGCCCGTCTGTAGATCTGCCTGGGAACGCCATCTCTCCTCCTACTGGGCGCCCCATCCATTCACCGCCACCAGGGTGGGCGGCAGCTGCGTTCTGATGTGCGAGGGGACGATGGAGATCCCCGCCTACGCCAGATGATCCAGGCTGTAACTCCGGAAGACATCCGGAAGGAAGAGCTTCGCGGTGGGGGCGACCTGATGCAGGGTGTGTTTGAACTCGGCCAGATTCAGTGGCCGTGAAGTTGGTACAGTCGGGGCGAGCGATGCGAACATTGGATGGACCGGGCTGAACATAGGGCGGAAGAGATCATCCCAATGGATCGGGATAACGACGTGGGGTCGCACCTGGCGCATGAGGGCATCGTAGTAACCTCGCTTCCGCTGAGGGCCCACCAGCAGCAGTTCCGCCCGTGTTGCCGCTTCCGGGTTCTCACTGTTCCAGAGGAGCATCCGGTATCCGCCCGCATTGATCAGGAAGCTGAAGTTCACATCCCTTCGGTAGTCCCTGACCTGCAGCGAGGGGCGCAGATCGTTGGGGAGGAGGTCCGAGAAGATGGGCCTGTCCAGAACGGTCCCTTGGCTGGCCTCCATCACCTGAACTCGGAATGCACCCAGGGGGAGGTCGTCGTTGGCGTGGATCCAATGGAGCTGCTCGCCGGCTACACCCAGGATGGAGAGCAGCCGGCAGCTGTTACGCGAGCCTAGCGCGAGGGCGCCGGTACTTCGGACCACTTCGGGCACATCCATCAGGTGGTCCCAGTAGGAGTGGGTTAGCAGGACGAAATCGCAACGGGGCAGCCTGGCGGCCACGAGCGAACGGTCAGGGACAACCCGACCGAACCATACTCGGCGGAAGGGGGGGCGGCTGAAGAAGGGGTCCACGGCCACCACCTCCTCGTCGCTGCTCAGCTCGATCCCACCCACCCCCAACCAGCGGAAACGGATCTGCCCTCCCAGCATACCCTATCCCTCCTCTGTTCCGGCAGAAGCAGAAAGCCTGCCAGCAGCAGAGGAGGGGGGATGGTTTAGCGACGGTGTGCCAGTCGTAGGGGCGAGCGGCGCTCGCCCTGGGGCCAGGATAGGCCACTGGAGCCACCTGGGCGACCGGCCGGTCGCCCCTACTGTTACGCTGTCTCGCCGTTTCTGTGAACCATGCCAGGAGGGAGGATAGTCTTCGAGAAGCGTGACAACCTGTCAGAGCTTCGTCTTCAGGAAGGCTCCCAGCGCCTTATCGGATTGCCGGATATGATGGTTCAACCAGTCGATTACCCGTCGCTGAAGAGCCAGGACCAAAGTGGTGGAAGCCCCGTCGGTTTTGTAGCTCTTCGCCAGGTTGCCGAAATCTCGTACGAAGGCCAGGTGCTCGCCCTTGTGAGCGGTGATCCCGCCGTAGCCATGCTGGATCATGGCCTTCTCTTCCGTGCCAAAATGAGTTACCACGTAGTCTGAAAGGAAGCGGATCAACTTTTCGATCTCGTCTCGGCCCTTTCCTTGACTGCTGGCCTCCAGCAGCTGGTCGATCCTCTTGAACAGCTCTTTGTGCTGGTCGTCGATCAGGCTCACGCCCACGGCAAGGTCTGGTGTCCACTGTACTGCTGTCACGCCAATGCCTCCTGCTTCCGATGAACTGATAATGAGCCCTGATCTCTGAGTGAGGTGCAGGGCATACTTTCCTCTCGGGATGATTCATCGGCAGCAGATTGGCCACTCTGAAGAGCTGCTTTGAAGTATGTGGATGCGCCCACGACCTCCTGACAATCGCAGGCCGTTGGATGGCTGTCAGTTGCTTGCGGGGTAGCCCTCGTCGGCCATGACCTGCTTGATCCGTGCCAGATCTACCTTGGTCGAATCGAAGGTCACCTGGACGTCCTTGGTGGCGACGTTGGCCTCCACGCCGGAGACGCCATCCAGCTTGTTCACGGCCTTCTTGATCGTCATGACGCAGTGCATGCAAGAGATGTCGGGTGCGTGCAGGGTCTTGGTTTCCATGAGGCTTTCTCCTTCATTCATTTGTTTTGCAGAGGACTGAGCTATGAGGACCGAGGACTGAGGGATTTCGCCTCGCTCAGTCCTCGGTCCTCGGTCCTACCACTTCGCCGGCTTGAACCGGCGGAGCCGCAGGGAGTTGCTGACCACCGATACCGAGGACATCGCCATGGCGACCCCCGAGAAGACCGGGTTCAACAGGATCCCGAAGAAGGGGTACCAGAGCCCGGCTGCCAGCGGGATCAGCACCACGTTGTAGCCGAATGCCCAGAACAGATTCTGTTTGATGGTGCGGATGGTTTGCTTGGATAGCCGAATGGCCGTCACCACCCCCCGCACGTCCCCGCTGATCAAGGTTATATCGCTCGCCTCCATGGCCACATCGGTGCCGGTCCCGATGGCGATCCCCACGTCGGCCTGGGCCAGGGCCGGGGCGTCGTTGATCCCATCCCCAACCATGGCGACGACCTTCCCCTCTGCCTGGAGCTTCTTCACCTCTTCGGCCTTCTGCTCGGGGAGCACCTCCGCCAGGACTCGGTCGATCCCCAGCTGTCCCGCTATGGCGGCGGCTGTTCGGCGATTGTCGCCGGTCAGGATCGCCACCTCCACACCCATCTTCTTCAGTTCTGCCACGGCCTCCCTTGAGCCGGCCTTCACGGTGTCGGCCACCGCTACGATGCCGGCCACCCGGCCGTCCACAGCCACGAACATGGGGGTCTTGCCCTGATCCGATAGGGTGACGGCGTTCTCCACCAGCCCGTCAAGGGCGCACCCTCGATCGCCCATCAGCTTCTCATTGCCCAGCAACAGCTCACGGCCGTCCACGTTGGCCTCGATCCCATGTCCCGGGATCGCCCTGAACTGTTTCGGGGTGGCTAACTCCAGTCCCCTCTCCTTGGCCGCGGCCACCATGGCCTCACCTAGAGGGTGCTCCGATCCCCGCTCGGCCGAGGCTGCCAAGACCAGCAGTTCCTCCGCCGAAAAGCCTGCGGCGGGCAACAGGTCGGTGACCACTGGCTTGCCCTGGGTCAGGGTGCCCGTCTTGTCCAGGATGATTGCCCCGATCCTGTGGGCCGTTTCCAGCGCCTCGCCGCTTCGGATCAGCACACCGTTCTCGGCCCCCTTACCGGTTCCCACCATGATAGCGGTGGGGGTCGCGAGGCCCAGGGCGCAGGGACAGGCGATGATCAGCACGGCCACCATGTTCAAGAGTGCGTGGGTGAAGGCCGGCGCCGGGCCGAACAACCACCACACAGCGAAAGTGACGAGCGCTATACCGATCACAGCCGGCACGAAGTAGCTGGAGATGACGTCCGCCATCCTCTGAATGGGCGCCTTGCTCCCCTGTGCTTCCTCGACCAGCCGGATGATCTGGGCGAGCATCGTGTCCTTGCCCACCTTGGTGGCCCTGAACTGGAAGCTGCCCGTCCTATTGATGGTGGCCCCGATCACCTCGTCTCCGGGGCCCTTCTCTACCGGTATCGACTCGCCGGTGATCATGCTCTGGTCCAGGGCAGATCTGCCCTCGAGGACCAGGCCGTCCACCGGGACCTTCTCCCCCGGCCGGACCAGGACCGTGTCGCCAATGGCGACCGCTTCCACCGGCAGATCCAGCTCGACGCCATCTCGGATAACTCGGGCCGTCTTGGCCTGCATCCCCATCAACTTCTTGATCGCCTCGCCGGTCTGTCCCTTTGCTCTGGCCTCCAGATACTTGCCCATAAGGATCAGTCCAATGATGATGGCGGCCGAGTCGAAGTAGAGCTCCGGCATCTGCCCCGTCGCCGCGAACAGGCTCGGGAAGAGAATAGCCGCGACGCTATACAGATAGGCGGCGCTGGTGCCCATCGCTATCAGGGTGTCCATATTGGCGCTGAAGTGTCTGGCGTTGGCCCAGGCGCCCCTGTAGAATCGCCAGCCCGCCCAGAACTGCACCAGGGTGGCCAGTGCCCAAAGCAGGTAGACGTTGCCCAGGAAGGCGGGGACCCAGGGGAACAGGTCCCGGAAGCTTCCCAGGAAGACGATGGCTCCTAGCGCCAGGGCAAATAGGGTCTTGTTCCGCGCCTGGGTAACCTCTCGGCGAGCGGCCACGATGGTGTCGTCGGGACCGCCGGCCTGGCCGGCTTCTTGTCTCTCTTCCACCACGCCGTATCCGACGTCCTCGATGGCTCGCCGGAAGTCGGCCAGGCTCACCAAGCCGGGCTCGAACAGTACCGTGGCCTTCTCGGTGGCCAGGTTCACGTTGGCCAACTGAACGCCGGGCATCTTGTTGAGGGTGCGCTCCACCCGGGCGGAGCAGGAGGCGCAGGTCATGCCTGTGACGCCGAAGGTGAGCTTCTCCGGTTTCTTCTCGCGCACCCCGTAGCCCAGATCCTTTATGACCTCCGCCATCTTCGCCTCGTCGACGGTGGCGGGGTCGAATTCCACAGTGGCCTTCTCGGTGGCCAGATTGACGTTGGCGTGGAGGATGCCCGGCAACTTCGCCAGGTTCTTCTCTATTCGTGCCGAGCAGGAGGCACAGGTCATCCCCGTGATCTCCAGGGTGGTCTTGTTGCCCTGCCCGACTTCGTTCTTTGCCGTAGCCATAACTCATTCCTTCCGAGCTACCAGCTGTGGACGGGACTCGTAGTAACGACTTCAGTCGTTCGTCCCCTTGCCATAAGGAGGAGGGCCAACGGCTGAACCCATTACTGCTGGCTCACCAGCTGACAGCTCAGCTGCAACACTTCCCGCCTTCGTTTTCCGTGCTGACGCCTATCGCCTCCAGGGCGGTTGTCTGAAGACGATGGCGTTGGGCAGGGGTCCCTCCCTGGAAGAGCAGCACCAACTCCCGCAGGACCTTCTCCCGTTCCTTGGGGTCATCTCCCCGGATGGCGGTGGTGACGCAGCTCTGCAGGTGGTTTTCGAGGATCATGACGTCGACCCTCTCCAGGGCCTTCTGGATGGCGCTCGTTTGGTTGAGGATGTCGATGCAGTACTGATCTTCGTCGACCATGCGCTGGATCCCGCGGATGTGTCCCTCGATGCTCTTGAGTCGGTTGAGGAGGTCCTGCTTCAGTTTTGCGTCTCTCAAGATTGCCTCCCTGGGTTCCTACCCCCTCCCCCGGGGGGAGGGGTCTATAGGCAGAGGATACCGCGACCGTGGAATGTTGTCAATGGGCGATTGAGCGGCGGGCAAAGCTGTTGCCGGCCTGCCCGCCGCTGAGGGCTACTTTGTGAGCACCAGGGCCAGCGGGATCCCCAGTAACGACAGCGCGGCTATGCACCAGAGCGGTGTCGCCAACCCCATACTTGCCGCCACGAAGCCGAAGCC
>JAJYNT010000001.1 GCA_021786215.1 Chloroflexota bacterium
CACCAGCGCCAGTAACAGCGAGGCAGCGCTGCATATCAGCAGCAGCAGCGCCGCGGCCAAGACCATCAGGGTCGACCAGTGCACCTCCATGATGCCCTTGAGAAGGGAGGTCGACCCTGACCTGTCGGGATGCCCAGGCCAGCCGACAAGGCCGGCGTGCCGAAACAGGACCTCCTCTGCCAGCTCTCGCGTAGAGGCAGCAATCGACCGCAGATCCATGGCGTGCCAATGAGGCGGTGCGACGTCGATGATTGGAATCAGGCTCATCAGCCCCAATCCGTAGCCCAGCAGCAGGCCGAGACATGCCACCAGGGCCAGCAGGGAGGCGTCCAGGCTCACCTCCGGCAGCGTCCGCAAGAGTGACAGCTCTTCGACGCCCGGTTCGGCCGCGGCGGTTCCACCTATCCATGCTGCTCCTATCCCCCAGTCAATTGCCAGCCTGGCTAGAATGGCAACCCCGACCGAGGCCGTCACAACAGGAATGATGCCCCATAGAAGCCCCGTGAGGGGCTGTTTATCGCGGGCAAACAGATCCGGACTCCTGCGCAAAGCCAGGGCGCTACCGATCAGCCAACCAAGCGCGGCTCCCACAGGAGGATCAGTGAGTCCAATCAGAGCAGCCTGAAGCGAGTATCCGAGAAACGTCCATCCCGCGGACGAGGCAAACACCAGGATCTTCAGATACCCGGTCCTTCCCTTGCCAGATGTCCTCCTGGGATCGAGGATCCATCTATCGGGAGCCGCCAGACTCAGGAAAACCAATACCCCGGCGACACCACCCGCCAGGACAGACAGAGGCAGCCAGATCGCACCGAAGTCTCGGCCCGAGGCAAGCCCCGCGACGGCACCAACCGCGGTCCACCCCAGCAGGGTGGACCACCAGCGCCATCGGAGAGGGCAAGGACCAAACGCCCAGCCCTCCAGCTCACTGGAGCCCTGAGACAGACAGTCTCTTCGCCGCCCCTCATCCATGACGATTGGCAAAGAGTACCCGCTCGCGAGAGCCAGACCGACTGCTAGAGCCAGGGGGCCAAACAGCATGGCCAGGGCAGGTATCAAACAGAGTGCCGCCCACACGATTCGCGGAGGCGGCCGCTTGGGCGCCTTTCGACCGACTTCGCGCGGCCGTTTGTCAGCGATCAGGGCAGCCTCCACCAGTTCTCCATCCTCAGTGATTATCACCACCCGGGAATCCACCCAACCGGTCCTGGCCCAACTATCGCAGTCCAGTTCGACGGTGAGGTGCGTGGTGGCGCCGTCTTTCGAGATCGGTCCGAAATGATCCTGGGAAAGCCGCAGCCAGGGCGAGCTCTCGATGCTGCCGGCAAGCTCTCCTCCGCCCGCGTTGGAAACGAACAGATGGAAGAGCAGGGAACGAGGAGCACCCTCACAGCCGGATGCTTTGACAGCCCAACCTGCCGGGAAGACTCGGGCCCGGGGTCGGTCCTTTGGGGCCACAGTCACGGCGACTTCCGCGGCCTCCGGTTGGCTTCGTAAGCCACGAGCAGGGTTCGCCAGACGGAAAACCAGGTCGGCCCGGTGGCGGCGACGGGCCGGGAGACCGGCCGTATCGACCCGGATCTCCATCTCAACCGGGAAGTGGCCGCGAGGCTTTCTCGGTTCCAACCTGGTGGCCGAGATCCACGGGGGAACCGCGTCCAGTCTCTCGGCAACCGCAGCCTGCCCACCAAGGCTGTGCAATCGGAGCACCCCTCTGGCCACTGTGCCACGGCTGACCACCCCGAAGTCGAGGGTAGGCGGCTCGATACTCAAGGTCAGCTCTCGATCGATGGTTTGGGGATTCGCACCCTCCAATGGATCTTCACTTCCGTGTGGAAGCCGACTACTATCGTACGCGTGCCGTCTGGCGGGATCGCCCAGCACCCGCCACGCTTCCACCAGCTCGGCTATGCGTCGTCCTGTATCCGGATCGGACCTTCCGCGACGGGCATCCGGGTGCAGCCCCTTCATCAGCTTCCGGTATGCCTTACCTATGGCGTCCTGCTCAGCCGAAGGCGAAACCCCCAGAAGCTGATAGTAGTCCTTATCCTTCTCAGGCCGTTCCATCCCCGTGACCATCCAGAAAGAAAGCTCGAGGTGCCCGGCCCCCATCCATGCCGGGCACCGGGCACCTCAACGAAAACAACGTAGCCCGCTAGGGAGCTATTGCTTCATGCTTATCAGATCCTGCAACATCTGGTCCGACGAGGTGATGACCCTCGAGTTGGCCTGGAACCCACGTTCAGCCATGATCATCCGGCTGAACTCCTCGGCCAGGTCCACGTTGGAGTTCTCCAATGTACCGGACATCAGGCTCCCCATGCCCACGCTATTGTCGCCCGGGGGCGAGATCTGCGGACTTCCGCTGTTGAGTCCGGCCTGGAACAGGTTGCCTCCAGCCCTCACCAGCCCCCCCGGGTTGTTGAACTTGGCCAGCAAGACCCGAGGATGGTGGATCGTATCCATCGTGCCGTCGGCCTTGATCCCGGTGAGCGTCCCGTCATTCGAGATGCTGAAGTTCGCCCAGCCCCAGCTAGGATCCACCCGGACTCTGCCGACTTCATAGGTCAACTCCCCGGTGGACGGGTCGGCAGAGGCAATACGGTTGCCATCGGCGTCCACCCAGTGTCCCGGCTGAGCTGGACTGTATGCGGTGCCCGCCGTCGTATCTCCGTCCACATACCATTGCTTGTTACCACTACCATCGAAGTTGGCGCTCACGGTGGCAGGCCCGGTAGAGCCAGCAGGGAAGTAGCCGATTTTCGCGCCCAGGACATACTGGCCGCTAACGGGGTCCACAAGATAGCCATCCTTGTCAAGCCCAAAGGCGCCATCACGAGAGTAGTAGGAAGGGGTATAGGTCGTGTCGCCCACACTGTCGGTGGAATGGGCAGTACCGAGCATGAAGAACCCCTCGCCCTGGATAGCCAGGTCGGTGGTCTTCCCGGTCGTGGTCATGGAACCCTGGGTCATCATGGTGTCGATACCGCCCAGGTTAACACCAAGGCCCACCTGCACGGGGTTCGTGCCGCCAATTCCTCCAGAAACCGGGGCCGAACCCACGCTGTAGGTCTGCGCGAGGGCTTCCTTGAAGTTGACCCGACTCGATTTGTAGCCCACCGTGTTGACATTGGCAATATTCTGGCCAACCACATCCATGTAGATCTGGTGGTTCCGGAGACCGGAAATGGCCGAAGACATTGATCTCAGCATCGCACTTTCTCCTCGAGTAGCGGTTCTACCGCGTTGTGCGGCTGCCGGCGTGGTGCCGCTTCAATCCATCCACGGCACCTCAGCCTCCCCTTCCGGGTCCAGGCCTCACTTTTGCTAGCCGGCAACCTGACCTGTTCGCCTATGCCATTACCACACTGTCGATGTTGGTGAAGATCCCACTCTTGCGCCTGCTCTGGTCCACCGCGGTGATCACCGTCCTGTTCCCGATGCTCACCAACAGCGCCAGATCGTCCATCAGCACCAAAGCATCCTTCGCCCCCTTCTGGTGCGCCGCGCTCACGGCACGCTCCAGTCGGGCCATCGACTCCCCATCCAGGTTGACCCCACCACTCTGCATCCGTTGCTGTGCATGAGCGGAGAATCGCAAGGAAGGGGCGTAACCCGTTTGAGTCCGAAGTACCTCCTGGAAGCTGGGCTGCGACGAGTCCCTGTCCGAGCTGCCGGCCGGTCGCTTTTGGCTTTCAAGGGACGGCTCCTGACCCTGAATCCGCCTGACGTCCATGGCGGCTAGCTACCTTTCGTGACCGAGTTCACTTCACTCAGTTGGACAGCCTGCCCATTGACCATCAGCACCGCGTTGCCGTTCTGCATCTGCACAGAATCCACAAGCCCACTCACCGTGCTGCCGCCTGCTACAGTGGCCTGAACCTGTTTGCCGATGAGGTTGCTGGCCTGGGCAAGTTGAGCGGCCTCGCCGTTGACCACCGAGACCACATCCGTGAGATTCACCGACTGCCCGTCGACGGAAAGAACAGGGCTGCCGTTCACCACATTGACGGAGTCCACGGTTCCTTTGATGTTCGTGCCATTGCTGCCACCGGTAGCCTCGATCTGCTTCCCAATCAACCCGTTCGCCTGGCCCAACTGCTCAACCTTCAGAAGCAGTCCCATCTGGTCATCCACCGACTGCATTCTCTGGAGAGAGTCAAACTGCGCCAACTGTGTCACAAACTGGGTGTTATCCATCGGCTGCATAGGATCCTGGTTACCGAGCTGCGCAACCAGCAGTTTGAGAAAGTCTTGCTCTCCTAGTTGCCCTGTCGGAGACGTCTTAGATGTGCCACCGGAACTGCTGGCCGCGTTCGAGACAGTGGTCGCGCTCGAGAGCGAATCGGTTACAGTCATCGTCCTCCTCCTATACCCGGTAATCCACCAGATGTTGACCGCCTCGGCCATTCGTCGACAAAGCGGGGATCGCTGACGGCTCCGAGAGGATACGTAGTTCCCCCACAGCCGATTGCTGTCGCCTGCCGTCCTGCCACTGTCCAAAAGAGCGGGCTGACCCATCTTGCGACGCGCCCGCCCCATCCCGCGGGCTGCCGAGGATCATCTGCCCGATTTCGAGCGACTTGCCCTCCAGCGCTTGCCGCAACTGGGGCAAGGCACTTTGGATCATTTCTCTCGTATTGTCCGACTGTGCCAGGATGTGCAGGGTGAGAACCCCATCTCGTAGCCCCAACCGTAGATCCAGGTAGCCCAGAGAGGCCGGCCTCAACTCGACCCGGAGGCTGCTGTTCTTTGGAAGGCTCAGCTTGGCGGCATGAGCCACCAACTGATCGAGAACGGTCCCCGCTGCCGTCTGAGGTGACCCATTCAGCCCTGTGGGGACCGAAGCCACCGTCTTCGGATCTGTGGTTGCCCCGGTTGCAGTTAACGCCGAGAAATTCCCAAGCTGGTTGCTATTCTGTTCCTTGCCTGGCGTGGTGGTTGGTCCACCCGTTTCTCCTCCCTTGCTTTCCCCCGAGCCTGCCATCGAAGCCGTCGAGGCAACCCCAACCGCCGGCCCCACCTGGGCCGGGTTCTCGCTCTGTGGTTTCTCTTCCGGTCGAATCCCTCCATCCTCTCTAGGCTGACCGACGACCGCCTTGGCGACGCCAGGGCCGGCCGCCGCCACAGCGCCCCCCGTCTCACTCGGGACTGCTCCCACAGCGCCGATCCCGACAGAGGCGGACGCCGGTGCGCCTTGCTGATTGAATGCCACTTCGGTTGGATGCTCAGACCCTTTGGAGACATCGTTCGGCAAAGCAGTGCCGGGAGCGGGTAAGGTTGTCATTCCCGTTGATACTGCCCCAGCGGAGCCACTGGCCGTTTCAGTTGTCACGCCAGCGCCCGGGACTGCATCCGTTCCCGTCGTGCGATCTGGAACAGAAGCCGTCGGTGCTGCCGCGCTGGCTTCGCCGCTCGATGACACACCGAGGGCTGAGACGGCTCTAGAAGCGTCCTTATCGCCGTTAGCCCCCGCTACCCCAGGGCTCTCCGCAATCGGGCCTCCTCGCAAGGTCTCGATTGCGCCGTTCCCTGGATCGACGGCGGGATGATCTGATCCTCCGATCAGCGACATTGTGACGATCTTCCCGGATGAAGCGCCGGCAGCTAGCTTTTCCACCGTATCCACACCCACCGCGTCGCCACGCGATCCGTTGGCCGCCACCGGCTGCTGCGTGCCTCCAGAAGGTGTGACCTGAGTCGCACCGGCTGCGACTTTGTCCCCCTTCGCGCCTCCCGTTTGGCTCGGCGGAGTGTCGCTTGTCACACCGCGGATTGTTCCAGGATCGCCAGTCCCATTCGCGCCCGCTTCCCGCGGAATCGCCGCAAGTGTGGCCGCCGGGCCGATGCCGGAGCTGTCCGATGGCGTGAACGCGGTACCTTTCACCCCGCCAACCCGCGGGATTGTCTGTTGGACTTTCGCCCCGTCGCTCTGCACGCCTCCCACCGCGGCGACAGTTGCCGAATCACCGACACTTTGGCCGCTGGCTGCCGGCGCTGCGGTCTGGCCGGCTTGAGACGGCGCCGGCTGAGAGGCCATCGCTGCCATCATGCTTCCTGCCACGGCAGCGGCCTCCGGAGATCCAGATTGGTCATCGCCTTTGTCGTCGGAGGGGTGCGACTTCACTGGGACACTCGCTCCATCCCGGGCGTCTATTCCACCACCAGCCGATTGTCGCCGATCCGACGACGCCGCCGCCAGGGCAGAGCTGAAGCTCGGCCCAGAGCCCTTGGCAGCAGAGGCGGCAGGCACGCCCGAGAACCCTCCCGACGTCACGACTTCAGGAAGGCCGGTAGTTGCTACCCCCAAGTGGGCATCCTCCTTTCTATTACTTGCCTTCGTTAATAGCCATCCGCATGATGGCCAAGCGCCCCGCCATCAGCTGAGTGACGGCGTCGAAATTGATGTTGGTCTGCGCCAACTCCGTCATCTGCGCATCCACGTCGACCCCGTTGCCATCCGTGCGAAACACCACGGGTTCTTGAATTGCTGCTCCTTGCTGCATCGACGTGGAGTTGCCCATGTGACCCGGCTGGGTCACCGCCATCCGAAGATCTCCCCCCCTTCTTATCTCTTTGGTCAGCACCTGCTCAAATGGGACATCCATGGCGCGATACCCCGGCGTATCCATGTTCGCCAGGTTGTTTGCGATCAACTGCTGCCTCTTGACCATCCCGGAAAGGCTCTGCTGGAGTAGTTGACCGGTGCCGTCAAGCAGTAGTCCCCCTGCCATTGTCACCTCCCTCGTCGGAACCATCCGCTGCCGCAAGTTGGTCCCGATGCTCAAGCGCAAGCACGCGCTCGACGTAATTCCTGGTCTCCTGATAGGGGGGAAGCCCCCCGTACTTCTCGACGGCGGCCGGCCCGGCGTTGTACGCCGCCAGCGCCAATGGCACGGAGTGGAAGCGGTCCAGCAAGGAACGCAGGAACTTGGTCCCGCCCGCGAGATTGGAGGCAGGATCGAAAGGATCCTTGACCCCAAGCGATTTGGCTGTGCCGTCCATTAACTGCATCAGCCCTTTCGCTCCCGCATGCGACACCGCGTTGGGATTGAATCCGGACTCCGTCTCCACAACAGCCTTCACCAGCTGTGTGTCCAGCCCTTCCCGCTGGGCCGCGGCCTTTATCATGTCAGCGAAGCTGCTCGGGCCCGATCCCTTCGACGGTGGCCGGATGCCACTAGTAGGGCTATTCGGCCGGAACAGCCGCGCACCCACTATGCGGCCGGTTAGCTGAGTCCAGACACTGGAATCGAGCAGGTCCGACATGGTGCCCCAGCCTTTCCCAATCGTGCCAATCGGCGTTGGCAACCGTCCTGAAGTGCCGCTAAGCGTCATCGCGATCTCAATCCTTTCCCTGATCCCTGTGGCGTCGCACGTACCTGCTGGTGGCGATCTCTTCCGCGCCCTTGAGCTCCTTCTGCGACTCTTCTCGGGCAAAGGCCAGCATCAGCGACTCTCTCAGCTTTTCCAGCGACTTCTTTTCCCGTGAGGCCTGGAGAACCGATTCTCGATCTTGAGCTACCCGTTGCGTGAGTTGATCCGCCAACGACAGCTGCTCCTCTAGCCGTCGTTCCAGTATCGCCAGATAGCTGGACTCGAGATCCAGTCTGTCCAAGTCCAGGGTTCCCTTCCCCTGGAATTCGGCCAGTCGTGCCGATAGCTCCTTGATCTCACTCTCTAGAGCGACGGCTCTGTCCGCAGCCTCCTCCAGTGCCCGTTGCGATTCAGCCAGCTGCAGCTGGAAGGTCTGCTCCTTGTGGCGGCGCAAGGCCAGGAGCGGATCCAGGCGAAAATGGAAGCCTCGCATTCCCACTACCACGGATCACGAATGTGAAATGAAGCTCTCGTGAACAACCACAATCCCCGCCCCGTGCCTATCTCCTAGGGTACGATGTAGGCCCCGGAAGCCTTCAGCTTCTCAGCGATCGACTCCAAAGATGCCATCGTTCCATCGAACGGCGACGGCTCATCGGGACGCTGCCGAAGAAATCCTTCGATGCCGGGCATGGCGTCTATCGCCGCATCGATCTTGGGGTTGCTACCTCTCAGATAGGCCCCGATGTTGATCAGATCTTTGGCTTCCTGGTACGTGGCCATCGCCTCCCGCAGCAGACCTGCCCGCCGCTGGTGCTCTACCGTAGCCACCGAAGACATCAGCCGGCTCGTGCTGTTGAGCACGTCGATGGCCGGGTAGCGATTCGTCGCTACCAGCTCTCGAGACAGCACGATGTGACCATCCAGGATGCTGCGAACCGTATCGGTGATCGGCTCGGTGAGATCGTCTGCCTCCACCAGCACCGTGTAAAAGGCGGTGATCGCCCCTCGGTCGGAAGTGCCAGTCCGCTCCATCAGTCTGGGCAACAGGGCGAATACCGAGGGGGTATAGCCCCTCACCGTCGGTGGTTCCCCCGCCGCTAGCCCGATCTCCCGCTGTGCCATCGCAAATCTGGTGACCGAGTCCATCAGCATGGCCACTTGAAGACCGTGATCGCGGAAGTACTCCGCGATCACGGTCGCCACCCAGGCACCCTTTACCCGCATCAAGGCCGACTGGTCCGAGGTAGAGACCACCACCACCGATCTCGCCAGCCCCTCGGGACCGAGGTCGCGCTCGATGAAGTCCTGAACCTCGCGGCCCCGCTCCCCGATCAAGGCGATGACGTTCACGTCTGCTTTGGAGCTTCTCGCTATCATTCCCAGGAGCGTGCTCTTGCCCACACCGCTCCCCGCGAAGATGCCAATCCGCTGCCCTCTTCCGCAGGTTAGCAGTCCATCGATAGCCTTGACGCCCGTGGGTAGCGGCTCCGCGATCCTGGACCGAGCCATCACGTCGGGAGAGCTGTTGGTGAGTGGATAGGACAGCAGGGAGTTGATCGGCCCTTTGTGGTCCAGCGGACGACCAAGTCCGTCGATAACCCTCCCCAGCAATTCACTTCCCACCTGGACGGTGAAGACCCTGCCTCGGGGCACCACTTCACTGCCGGGATGCACGCCGCCCAGGTCGGACAGCGGCATCAACAGCAGCCTGCCACTACGGAAACCGATTACTTCAGCCGATACCGGGAGCTGCCCCTTTTCAGGGTAGATGAAGCAGATCTCGCCGATCCTCGATTTCAGCCCCTCCACCTCCACCGTCAGTCCCACCACCTGGACCACACGTCCACGGCAAGACACCGGATCGATCTGCTGAAGCAGCCGTCGATACCGTTGCAGCAAGTGGACTTCTTGTGCGGCTACGGCGCTCATTGCCCCGCCTCAAATGCCGACACAATCTCGGCCAGCTGCGCCTCAATGCGGCTGTCCACCAGACCGCTCTTCGTCTCGATGATGCAACCTCCTCGCTCCATCCCTTCGTCGCCGAAGATCTCCCAGTTGGGCCCGAACGCCACCGCTCCCTTCAGTTCAGACCACTTATCTCTGACCAGATTCGCATCGTCCGGGTGGACCAGAATTCGAACAGACTCGGTGGTCCCCACCTTCTCCATCGCCGACTCCACCATAGAGAGAACCAGGGATGGGTCCGAAGCTATCTCTCTCTTAATAACCTTCGAAGCTATCTCCAGAGCCAGGGTTGCCAACTCCTGCTCCGACGCTCGTATCATCGACTCTCTCTCGATGACAGCCCGCTTCGCCAGCTCCGCCAGTCTCTCCAGATGCTCCCTGGTCTGCTCATCAGCTACCTTGAGTCCTTCTGCTTTCCCGTCAGCGTATCCTCGCTCCATGGCCTCTCGAGCAAGCTCAGCCGCCCGGGCATGGGCATCCGCGAGGATCCTCTCCGCTTCTACGGCCGCATCCACCGGCGACTCCGTGCTCCCCTCGCCAGCCCCCTGGCGATCCACGGTGGACATTTCGGCCGCGTCGTCCGAAATGTAGGACGGAACGAAGTGACGGCTCCTACGCTCCTTCACAACCACGATCGGCTCGGCGCTGTACTCCGCCTTCTTGATGATCCTAGGCAACGACCTCGTCCTCCGAGCCACCGCGAGAGATCACTATCTCTTCGGCGTCGTCCAGCCGACGAACCACCGCCACGATCCTCTGTTGCGCGTCTTCCACCGTCCGCAGCCTCACAGGTCCGCCGACTTCCATGTCCTCCCGGAGCATCTGGGCCGCCCGAGTGGACATGTTCTTGAATATCCTGGCCTTCACCTCTTCACTGGCCCCGCGCATTGCCAGAGCCAGGTCCTTCGTATCGACCTCACGCATGACCCTCTGTATGGAGCGATCATCCAGCTTGACGATGTCCTCGAACACGAACATCTGCTTACGGACTTCCTCAGCCAGGGCTGGGTCCGACTCCTCGAGAGACTGCATGATGATCTTCTCGGTCGAACGGTTGACCTGAGTGAGCACCTTGACCAGGAACTCGACGCCGCCCACGGTGGAATAGTCCTGGTTCAGCACGGAAGACAGCCTTTTCTTAAGGGTGCTCTCCACCTGATCGATCGCCTCTGGAGTGGTCCTCTCCATGGTCGCGATCCGCAGGGCAACCTCCGCCTGTAGCTCACGGTCAAGCCTAGCCAGAATGGATGCCGCCAGGGTCGGGTGCAAATGGGCAATAA
>JAJYNT010000324.1 GCA_021786215.1 Chloroflexota bacterium
AGCCACCATAGCTGCCGCAGGGTGGCACCTCTCCCTGCAGGTGAAGCACCGCCAGGTAGAGAGCATCTCCCAGCCCTAGGAGAGCCAGCGCGGGGATGACCAAGCGCGTTTTCACCCCATTCATTTGTTCTTCGCCAGGTCCTCCTCGATCACGGATTTCATCGCCTCCACAGAAGGTACACCCTGAATCTTCAGACCGTTGATGAAGATGGTGGGAGTGGCGCTGACTCCCTGGGCCACCCCCTCCTTCTGCTCGGCGATCAACTCTGCGCGATGCACCCCATTATCAAGGCAGGCATTGAAGGTAGACTGATCGAGCCCGAGATCAGCTGCGAAGCCCTTCAGCTTGTCTGCACTGAAAGCCCCTTGATTCTCACCCTGCTGCCGCTGCCACAGCATGTTTCTATAGTCGAGGTAGCGTCCCTGGTCCCCCGCGCATTCCGCCGCCTCCGCTGCAAGCAGGGACTCCGGGCCAAGGAAGGGAAAATTGTGGTACACGAAGCGCACCTGCCCCGATGCGAGATACTGCTGCTCGATGATCGGCTCTCGGGTGAGGGCGTAGAGGCGGCAGGCCGGGCACTGGAAGTCGGACCACTCCGTGATCACCACCGGGGCGTTGGGGTTCCCCACGGAATGCCGATCCGGGCCTTGAGGGACGGAGACCAGTTTCACCTGGGTGGCAGCCGGCACCGATGTACGAACAGAGATAAGATTGAGGGCGATCATGACCACGCCTAGAGCAACCCCGAGGGTTGATGCCAGGATCACCAGCATGGTCCAACGCTTGGGAAGCTCCAACGCAACGGCATCGTCACCCTTAGGCCGCTTGAGGGCAACCCGACCTGAGTGATCGCGACCACGGGTAGAGGGGGATGTCGAACGCTCTCCGCCGGATTGCCGACTCTTCCTGGCCATCGGTCTGTGGCACTCCTGTTCTTCTATCCCATGAAGGGGGTCTTGGCCAAGCCATGGATAGCGGGGCTGCCGTCATTACATCAACTGCGGCAGGGCTCTTCGAGCATAACACGGGGCAGCTATTGGGTCAAAGGCCGAAACCGGCCGGATCGGGAAATCGAAGCGTTGCCGTCATTCGGTCGTAGCCGGCGCGAGTGTTGGGGAAGATCATCGTCGCCTCCTCGAGCCACTCTTCAGGTTCCGATAGAGAAGGACTGTAGTGGGTGAGCCACAGTTCCCGAACGCGACCCTGTCGGGCGATCTCCGCCGCCTCTGAGAAGAGCATGTGCTGATTCCCCACAGCCTTGGGTAGCTCCTCGGGCGAGCCGTACATCCCCTCGCAGATCAGGAGATCGGCGCCCTCCACAAAGGAAGGCAGCTGGGCCGTAGGCCTGGTGTCCGTTGTGTAGGCGAGCTTGATCCCTCTCCTCTCCTCTCCCAGCACCTCCTGAGGATCCACCCTGCGGCCATTCCACTCCACCGATTCCCCCCTTTGAAGCCGGCTCCAAAGGTACAGGGGCAGTCCCAGAGCCACGGCTTTCTCGGGAACGAAACGGCGCGCCCTGGGCAGATAGAGAGAGTAAGCGAGACATGGCACCCCATGCTCCACCGCCAGGCAAGAAACCTCAAGGTCGTCCAACGCCAGATCCTCGTCCCCCTCTAACTCCTGCCATTCAAGGGCAAAAGGGAGCTGAGGAGCGATAGCTCTCACCCCCTCCACCACCCGCCACAGATCGCGCGGGCCGTAAAGCATCACAGCATCTCTTCGACCGGAATTGCCGATGGATAGCAGCATGCCGGGAAGGCCGGCGACGTGGTCGGCATGCAGGTGGGTAAGCAGGATGGATGAGATCTCCTTGAAGCCCCATCCAAGCTGTTTGAGTGTGATTTGCGTGCCCTCGCCGCAATCGATCAGCAGCAGCCTGCCAGCGTGGCGCACCAGCAGGCTTGCCAGCCACCTCTTCGGAAGCGGCGTCATCCCGCCGGTCCCCAGCAACGCCACATCCAACATGCCCTTCTCCTGCGATCCCGAGTCCCAAGCGCTGAGTTCGGACTCGGCACTCGCCATTTTACCCCTTCGGCCGCCCGTCAACACGGCATCGTTGGCGTTTGGAGTGTCCAAACCATCCCCAACAGGCCTTCCGATGGCACCCTTATTGCTTTCCTCCCTCGGAGTAGCCGCCGGCCTGCATGGAGTCGGACACCGGCCCCGAGGGACAGGAACGGGAGAGGGCGCAGACGGTAGTCAGAGCTCCAAGACTTGGAGATGAGCAACCGAGACGATGGCCTTCCAACATCCGGTAATCCAGGATAAGAGCCGCCGATGAGCGCTCAAACGATGGAAGATAACCTGCGGCCGCTCCACCGCAGCTTCGGAGTAGCGCGCCGGCTGCTGTGGTGGCAGAGAGGACTGCTAGCGCTGGCCAGGAGTCTCTGCGCGGCCCTGGCACTGGCCCTGACAGCGGCCTTTCTGGCGGCATGGCAGCTGCCGCAGACCGCTCTCAACTGGCTCTGGCTGGCCAGCGGTCTGATCCCCCTGGCCGGGCTAGCCATCGCACTGGCCCTCAGGCCCTCCAGATCACAGGCGGCCAGGGCGGTGGATCTTCACCTCGGACTGCGACAGCAGTTGGGAACCGCGGAGGAGCTGCTGTCGAGGGGAAGTGAGGGCCGATTGACACCGCTGCAGATTGCCAGGGCGTCGGAGTTAGCAGCCGGGCTGGAGCTTCCCAGGGCATTCCCTCTCCTACCGAAAAGGGAGGCGATTGCAGCGCTGCTCTTGGCAGCAGCCACCGCCCTGATGATCGGGCTGGTCAGTCGGGGGATGATCCTGCCCAATCCTTTTTCAGCCATCCATCTGCCTTCGCTCTCCAGAGAGGCGCCCAAACCCGCGAATCAGGACTTCTTCGGAAACCCCCAGGACACTCACAAACCGAAAGCCCAGTCGCCCGCCGTTGAACAGATCAACCGGTTGCTGGATCAGATCCAGAAGCAGGCTCAACAGGGAACCCTTTCCTCGGCGGCCGCGTCGGCAGCTCTTGCCGCGGCGAACTCGCAGCTGAACCAGATAGCCAGCGAGTCCCGAAACCGTCAGCAAGCGCTGGACAATCTGGCGAACAGTCTGCAAGGCACGGCGGCGGGCAGGGATGCGGCCCAGAGCCTGAGACAGGGGAACTACAGCCAGGCTGCCGACCAAATCCGCCAGATGGGGCAGCATAGCGACCAATTGTCCCCTCAGGCCAAGCAGGAATTGGCTAACGCTCTCAACAGCGCTGCTTCCCAGAGCCAATCGACCCCCGACCTCGCCGAGAGTGAGAAGGACGCAGCCAACCGGTTGCAGAGCGGGGACTATTCCTCCGTGGTGCAGTCGACCGACCAACTGGCTCAATCAGTTCAGAAAGCGGCCGACCAGAGGGTTTCCCAAAGCGAGCTGGCCAACAGCTGGCAGCGGCTGCAGCAGATCAACCAGCAATACGGCCAGGCCGGGGCACAGAACAGCCAGAGTCAGGGGATGATGACCCCGCCGGTAGCTCAGGCGGCTCAGGGTGCCAGCGAACGCCGGTCGGGCCTACAGCAGCAGAATCAGCAACCAGGAAACCAGGGAGGTCAGCAGGGTTTCGGGGAGGGTCCACCGCAGCGGGGCGGCAATTCCTCGGCGGACAGGCAAAACGGCGGCGGCTCCCCGGGCAACAGTCGCGGTGGCCCCCCACTTGGGAACCCCAACCCCCAGCTGGGACCCGATGGCAAGCCGCTCGACGTTCAGGGGCAGATCGCCGGTCAATTCCCCGGGGAGGCCGGAGGCAGTTCGGAGCCCCCGGCGGTGCTGCGACAGGGGCAGGGCAACTCCATCCCCTCCACGGTCGGAGGTGGTGCTGACGGCCCGTTGAGCGTGCCGCCGGAGAACGTGTTCGTGCCGGGCGAACGAAGGCCGACCGTGCGGGACTACTTTAATGGGGGATCGGGTGGGTAATGATCGATATCAATACTTCTGTTGACCAGCTTACGGCCACCGCTCGCAAGATTGAGGGAGAGGTGAGTCGGGTCATTGTCGGCCAGGAGAAGACCCTGCGGGGAGTGATGGTCTGCCTGCTGTGCGGCGGCCACGCCCTGCTGGAGGGGGTACCGGGGCTGGGAAAGACCATGCTCGTGCGCACCCTGGCAGGCGCCCTGGATCTGCAACACAGCAGGGTACAGTTCACGCCGGATCTGATGCCGGGTGACATTGTGGGGACCAGCGTCCTGGTGGAGGACGAGGAGGGACAGCGAAGGTTGTCCTTCAGACCCGGGCCTGTGTTCTCCAATCTGGTGCTCGCCGACGAGATCAATCGGGCGACTCCCAAGACCCAGAGCGCACTGCTCGAAGCGATGCAGGAGCGAAGCGTCAGCGTGGGGAACAGCACCCACCAATTGCCGCAGCCCTTCTTTGTTCTGGCCACCCAGAACCCCATCGAGATGGAAGGTACCTACCCTCTGCCCGAGGCCCAGCTGGACCGTTTCTTCTTCAAGCTGCGGGTCGATTACCCCTCGCAGGAAGAGATGGTGGAGATCCTGCAGCGCACCACTACCCCCGAGACCCCACATCCCGAGAGGGTGGCCGACGCCGCCTGGCTCCTGCAGGCTCAATCGATGGTACGGGAGGTTCCTATCGCCAGCTACGTCATGGAGTACGCCGTTAGGCTGACCATGGCGACCCATCCCGATCAACCCTCGGCCCCGCCGATGGCCCGGAAGTATCTCCGCTACGGGGCCAGCCCACGGGCGGCACAAACGCTGGTGCTAGCCGCCAAGACCGCGGCCCTGCTGGACAACCGATATAACGCGTCATTCGAGGACATCCGTCTGATGGCAAAGCCGGCGCTCCGACATCGGATCATCATCAATTTGGATGCGGAGCTTGCCGGCGTGACGACGGACGGCATCATCGACGAACTGATCGAGAAGATCCCGGAAGAAAAGAAGTAGATGCTATTCGACCGCATCTTCCGTTTCCCAGGAAGGGTATCGCTTCCCTCCAGACAGGGCGGGCCTACCAGAGGAGTGGCCCGATCTCAGGCGCTGGACGACAGCTTCCTAAGCCGGCTGCGCAACGTGACCCTGGTCTCACAACGCAAGCTCACCAGCGGATTGACCGGCGAGCACGCCAGCCCCCGCAGGGCCCACGCACTGGAGTTCGCCGACTATCGCAGCTACACCCCCGGCGACGATCTTCGGCGTGTGGACTGGAACGCCTACCTGCGGCTGGGTCAGCTGCTTGTGAAGCTGGCTGATGCGCCGGAACGGGTGACTCTTCACCTCTTGCTGGACACCAGCGGATCCATGGCCTGGGGCCATCCCGACAAGTTCAGCTTCGCCCGCAAGGTGGCCGGTGGGCTGGCCTACGTGGCCCTCTCTCACATGGATGCGGCCAGCCTGATCGTCCTTAGAGACAGGGATTGCACCCGCTGGTCCAGGCAGGAGAGCTCGGCTTCTGCCGCGGCGATGGTGCGGGCCATCAATGCCCTGGAGCCCGGTGGGACCACCGACCTGGATGCGGCGCTGAGCGCCTACACCTCGCTCAGCAACCATCGGGGCATCGCCGTACTTATCACCGATCTCCTCTCACCTCAGGGCTACCAATCAGGGCTGGAGCGGCTCTCCCATGCGGCCCTGCGTCCGGTGGTTATACACGTACTAAGCCCGGAGGAGATCAACCCCACCCTTGAGGGCGACCTTGAGCTGCTGGATGCGGAGACGGGGGAGACGGTGCAGGTCAGCGTCGACTGGGGGATCTTGCGGCGGTACCGCCGATGGCTGCGGGAGTGGCTGAACGAGATCGAAGCCTACTGCGCTGGGCGGGGCATAACCTACATTCGAGTGGAGAGCTCTCACCCCATCGAGCAGCTGCTGCTCGAGCGTCTCCGCAGGGAGAAGGTGCTGAAGTGAGCAGTCCGCCACCGGCAATTGGCTATCAGCCGTTGACATGCGCGCTGGCCGGCCCACCCTGGAGGGTGATAGCCAATGGGTAGCCGCTTACTGCTCACAGATCTCTCCGCCCTCTGGTTCCTTCTGATCATCCCTGCCATCATCCTGCTCTACATGGTTCGCTCTCGCTACCGCAGGCGACGGGTCTCCAGCACGATGCTGTGGAGGAGCCTGCGACGAGACCTGGAATCCAGACAGAAGCTGCGGCTACCCCCCGTGAGCCTGCTGATGCTGCTTCAGCTGTTGGCCATCACACTCGGCACGCTGGCGCTCGTGAAACCGGCTCTCCCAGCCGAGAACCGAACCCACCTGGTGGTGTTGGTGGACGTTTCCGCCGGGATGGAGGCCACGGACGTAGCTCCCTCCAGGTTCGCGGTAGCGGTGCGGGAGGCGCATCAGGCCATCCAGCAGATGCGCCCAGGCGACCAGATCAGCCTCGTGGCGATGGGATCAAGCCCGGTCCTGGTCGCGTCGGGCAGCGACAAGACCGCCGCGCTGGCAGCCCTGGATCACTTGAAGCCCGGGGCAGCCACAGCCGACGCTACCGATGCCCTGAAGCTGGCGGAGTCGCTGATCCGCGACACCGGGGGACAGGGCAGGCTGCTACTTCTGTCGGACGGGAGCTTCGGTCCCTCCTTCACGGCCCCGAGCCTGGGCGTGCCTGTGCAGTTCGACCCCATCGGCAGCAGCGCGGACAACCAGGGCATAACCTCCCTGGAGGTACGACCCAATCCGGACGGTTCCGGACGTTGGAGCGCTTTCGCTCGCGTCACCAACTACGCGAACCACGCTGTCGACCTGAAGGCCACGGCAACGGCGGATGGGCTGCTGCTGGACACCCGCCAGCTCAATCTGGGCCCCTACAGCAACTCGGAGCTCGCCTTCGCGCTGCCGCCGGGCACGAGGGCCTTCGCCCTCACCCTGGATGCCCACGATATCTTCGCGGCCGACAACCAGGCCGAGGTCCAGATCGAGGGAACGAAGGCACGGAACGTGCTGCTGGTCGCCACTGATCCCGGACCGATCCAGAAGGTGTTGCAATCGCTGCCGGATCTTAAGCTATCCGCGATAAAGCCGCAGGACTACACCGGCCCCAACGGAGCCGACGTCGTGATCCTGGACGGTTTCGTCCCGAAGACGCTTCCAGATGCCGATCTACTGATCATGAACCCTCCCGCCGGCGCGCCTGGATTTGTGACCTCGCCATCGTCGACGGAAGCATCGGTGCTCCGGAGCACGCGCGGGGATCCGCTCGTCCGATCGGTGGATCTTCAGAGTCTACGATTCGGCCAGAACGTTCGGTTGGAAACCCCGGACTGGGCCAGAGCCGTGGCTGAGGGACCGGCAGGACCGCTTATCCTGGAGGGGGATCGAGCGGGGCGAAGGATCGTGATATTCAACTTCGACTGGTTCCTCTACGACCTCCCGAGGATGCAGGCTTTCCCCCTGCTGCTCTCCAACGCCATGACACAGCTGAACCCGACCGCCCTCCCGGGGGCGATCCATCCCGGAGACTCCATTCTGATAAGGCCGGTCGGCGACTCTACGGGGGCAACCGTCCTGCTACCGGACGGCACCCACCGAGAACTCCCCCTGAAGGCCGGATCGCAGAACTTTGGAGAAACCCAACAGGTGGGTCGGTACACCGTGACGTGGAAGGGGCCAAGACTCGGAGAGATCTCCAGCAGCTTCGACGTCGACATCAGCAGCGAGTCGGCATCCAACGTGGCCCCGACGCAGCTTTCTTTCAACCAGAGTGGGCTGACCAGTGGACCCACTGCACCAGTACCCGGACTGCAGCTGTGGCCCTATTTCGCGATGGCCCTGCTGGGGCTGCTGACGGCGGAATGGGCATACTTCTCTAGACGAGGTTAGTCTTCATGCCCCTTGCCATGGAAAACCCCACCCCGCTCTTGTTGCTCTTGCTGCTGCCCGCCTTCTACTTCATGGGAAGGGGAAGGCTCTCGCTAATGTCGCCCTGGCGCAGAAGGGCCGTCCTCGCGGCGAGATTTGCCTCCATCGCGGCCATTGTGCTTGCCCTGTCGGGCCTCAGCATGCCGCTCAAGGACGCAACCATGTCGGTGGCCTTCGCGGTCGATGCCTCCGCCAGCATATCACCGGCAACCAGGGCCCAGGAGGATGAGTGGGTCAGGCGGGCCATCAGTCAGATGAGATCCAACGACCAGGCGGCAATCGTCACCTTCGCGGGTGAGCCCCAGGTGACGAAGCCGCTGGGCAGCGACAAGCAGTACCAGCAATCGCCGATCGGACAGCTGGCGGGGGGAACCAACCTTTCCGCCGCCCTTCAGGCCGCCTCCGGCATACTTCCGGCCTCCGGGCTCCGCAAGATCGTCCTGCTGTCCGACGGTTGGGACACCAACGGGAATGTGGAGAACACGGTAAAATCTCTTCCCGCGGGCACGAGGGTAGACTCGGTTTCATGGCCGTCCATGCAGGACAAACCCGAGATGCTGATCGAGTCGCTGGACGTGCCATCATACATAAGAGAAGGCGACAGCTTCGACGTCAACGCGGTGGTGAACAGCAACCACGACGGGCCCGCTCAGCTCAGCATGGTGGTGGATGGCCAGCAAACCGGAAGCTGGCCCATTCAAATGGGGAAGGGGGCCAATCTGGTGACGATGTCCCAGAAGCCGCTGCCGCTCGGCTTTCATGCAGTGGAGGTGCTGCTGTCGGCACAGGGCGACACCGTCGAGCAGAACAACCAGGCTTTCGGCAGCCTGGTTGTGAAGCCTAAGGGAAGTGTGCTGCTGGTGGAAAACCATCCGGAAAACGGCAACAATCATCTCCTGCAAGAGATGGTTCAGTCGGGGCTTCAGGTAACGCAAATCGCCCCGGCCCAATTCCCCATACAGATGTCCCTTCTGACGGGATACGACGCGGTGGTCCTGGATGACATCTCGGGCACCAGCCTATCCCTTGACCAGCTGACGACGCTTCAATCTTACGTCCGGGACCAGGGGAAGGGTTTGCTGGTAGTAGGAGGGAAGTCCAGCTACGGTCTGGGGGATTATCTGGGAGGACCACTCGAGGACGTGCTGCCAGTCTCCTCTGAATCGCCGCTATCCAGGGATCGCGGCAACATAGCGCTCATCCTGCTGATCGACAAGTCGGGCAGCATGGACGACCAGAGCAACGGTGTCACCAAGATTGCCATGGCCCGTGAAGCGGCCGGCCAGGCGATCTCCACCCTCAAACCGAACGATCAGATAGCGGTCATAGCCTTCGATACCGATCCCACCTTCGTCGTGCCCCCGCAGCAGGTTGGCAACAATCTGAACAGTATCCGGGACCAGATCTCCAGCCTGCAGGCCAGCGGTGGCACCGACATCTACAGCGCCCTCCAGACGGCCTACAACACAATGCTGGGGATGAAGGCCACCACCAAGCACATCACCCTGATGACCGACGGGCAGTCCTGGAAAGGTCCTTACAAGGATCTGATGCAGAAGATGAAGGATGCCAATATCACCCTGTCCACCATTGGGATCGGCGGCGATGCCGACCAGCAGTGGCTCTCGGAGCTGGCCAGTCTGGGACAGGGCCGGTACTACTTCACGGAACGGCTCAACGACATACCGAAGATCGTGTACCGGGAGGTGGCCGCGGCGACCAAGGTGGCGGAGGTGAACGGCCAGGTGAATCCCCAGTTCGTGTCACCCAGCCCGGTGCTTCGAGGAATGAACCGGAACGACATGCCACCCCTATCCGGTTACGTGGCCACCAAGGCGAAGGATTCGGCCACCGTGGTCCTGAAGTCGAGCCAGGGAGACCCTCTGCTATCCCAGTGGCAGTATGGCTTGGGCAGGGTGGTCGCATGGACCTCCGACGCCCAGGGGGTGTGGTCGGCTCAGTGGTTGGCTCAGCCCAGCTTCAATCGGCTGTGGGATCAGGCGGTGCGATGGACCATGGCACCGCCGATCAACCGGGCGCTCCAGATCACCACGCAAGTAGATGGCGAGCAGGTTACCATCACCGCGGATAGCGTGGACAAGAACGGGCAGTTCGTCGACCTGGCCGATACGCGAGCCACTATCTACAGCCCGAGTGGACAGCAGCAAAGCGTGCAGCTTCGCCAGACGGCCCCGGGCCGCTACCAGGCCACGTTGCCGGCGGGAGACCCTGGCGTTTACAGGGTGGAGGTTCAGCAGAGTCGCGACGGTCAGAGCCTCGGATCCGAGACCAGCGGCTACGCCATCTCACCGGCGCCCGAGTTCCAGGACCTGGGCAGCAATGATGGCCTGCTGAAGGAGATCGCGGCCATGACCGGCGGCAGCAGCACCCAGAACCCGGCCGACGCATTCAGTCGATCGGGCATGCCGTCAACTCCGGGGTGGGAGCCGCTGTGGTCCTATCTAATGGCTCTGGCCCTGCTGTTGCTGCCCGTGGAGATAGCTCTCCGGAGGATCCGCTCCCTGCCATTCGGGCACGGAGATGACGAGGAAGCAGAACTGCCCGCGGTGGTTGCGATCCAGACAGGGTCGGAGGAGCGGGATCAGGAGAAGCTGGCAGCCTGAGCCACAGGAGATCGAGAGGATCGGACTCCGGCTCAACCAACATGTTATACTTCCCGCGGGGGAGGGATCACCTTGCGCCCGGCCATCCTCTGCCTCGACACCAACATCC
>JAJYNT010000401.1 GCA_021786215.1 Chloroflexota bacterium
CTACAGCGTCGAGAAGATCGGTACGGAGCTGAGCAACGGGAGTCCTCTGGTCAAAGAGTTGAATGCCCTTCGGGAATCCATTTTCTCCCCCTCTTCCATGGCGTGAGGCTCCTCCTGTGAAGAGGCGGATCGCCCGACGGGATCAGAAGGAGTGTATAGGGGGAGGACAGAGGGCGATGGTGATCGGCGCCGGGCCGGTGGGGATCAAAGCGGCCGAGGTCCTCTTGATGAGGGGTCTCTCCGTTGTTGATGTCTCAGCTCGTCCCCCAGATCCAACAGTTGGTAACGCCTCACTGGCCTGCCCACAGCACCGTAGCTCAGCTTCACCTCTGCCTGGCCCACCTCTGCCAGGTACTCGAGATAGCGGCGGGCTGTCACCCGGGAGGCGCCAACCTCTTCCGCGACCTCCTCGGCAGTGAGGAACTCCTTGCGTCGCTCCAGAAGATCCAGGATCGACTTCAGGGTAAGGTGGTCCAGTCCTTTTGGCAGTTCATCTTGCTGAGTGGCCACCAACAACCGGCGCAGCCGATCCACCTCCGCCTGGCTGAGGGTGGTTTCCCCCTCCAGGGAGGCTCTCCATCGGCGGTACGCTTGCAGCGTGGCTGCGAAGCGCTCGAACTTGAAGGGTTTGACGATGTAGCCGACGGCGCCGTTCCGCACCAGATCCTTCACCACCGAAGCGCTCCTCGCGGCCGTCACAGGGATCACGTCCACGTCCCACCCCAAGCGACGGATCTCTTTCAGTAGTTCAATTCCATCGCCATCGGGCATGTAGATATCCAGCAGCACCAGGTCCGGCTTCAACTGCTGGACAACCTGTACCGCTGCGGCCGACGAGCGGGCAAGCCCCGTGACCTGGAAGCCTTCCACCCTTTCGGTGAACTCACGGTTGATGTCGCCGACCACGGGATCGTCCTCAACGACCAGCACTCGCAGTGTTCGCATCACCACCTCGCTGTTCCTGGCGCGTTGGAATCCGCGTAGAGTCGCCCCCTTTAGGAATCCGAACCGTGAAATGGCTTCCCACCCCTTCCCGACTCTCCATCTCCACGCTGCCGCCTACCCGAAACAGCTCTTGCATCACCAGGGAGAGTCCTATCCCCTTGCCACCGGATTTGGTGGTGAAGCCTCTCTCGAAAAGGTGGGTTCTGTCCTCGTCTCTGATCCCGATCCCAGTGTCTTCTACCTCGATAAGCATCTCCTGGTCGTCAGCATAGAGGGAGAGCCAAACGTTTCTTCTCTCTTCAGGGAGCGAAGCTACAGCATCAAAGGCGTTCTCCACGAGGTTTCCCACCACCGTCACCAGATCCAGGTTGCCAGTCCTACGCTGGTGAACAGGCACGTTGCTGTCTGGATCGAGGTTCAGTGTTACGCCCCGCTCGTTGCCGGCGCTGATCTTCCCCAGTACCAGTCCGGCCAGGGAAGGTTCGCGGATTCGGCGGGTCACGAAAGCTACCATCTCCTCGTGGGTTCGAGTAGTGCTGGCGATATAGGCTATCGCGTCCTCTTGCTTGCCCAACTGCAGGAGACCTGACACGGTGTGGAGACGGTTAACGAATTCGTGAGCTTGAGCCCTCAGCGTCTCAGCCAAATTGGTTACGCCGGTCAGCTCACCAGCGAGTTCCTGGATCTCGCTCATATCCCGAAAGGTGGCCACAGCACCCATCACCCTGCCGTTGACCACTATCGGCACCCGATTGGTGAGTATAGTCCGGCCCTGGAGCAGCTGCTCCTGGTCGAATTCCGGCATGCCGGTAGCCACAATCTCCGGCAACCGGGAGTTGGATAGGACGCTCACAACGTCCTTACCGATGGCCTCCTGGCCCAATCCCGTCAACCTCTCGGCTTCCTTGTTCAGCAGGGTGATTTGGCTCCTGTCGTCGACGGCGATCACGCCCTCTCGGATACCCTGGAGGATCGCCACCCGCTCCTTCAGCATCGCCCCGATTTGAGATGGCTCCAACCCAAAAATGCTGGTCTTGATGTTGTAAGCCACTGCCGCCGCACCCAACGCCCCGACGGCCAGGCCGAAGAGCGAAAGCTCGGCCATTTCCACCAGCGACTGCCGGACCTGCTCGGACAAACTGGAGATCAGGACCCCAGCGACAACTACCCCCACCTGTTTGCCTGAATCATCGTACACCGGTACGAAAGCTCTAAGAGAAGGGCCCGAGATCCCGGTGGCGTGGGAAACGTATTCCTGGCCGTGCAGGGACGGACCTTCGTCTCCACCGGTGAAGTGGTGGCCAACCAGTACCGGGTTCGAATGGGCATACCGGACGGTGTCCATGTTGAAGATGACTATCAGATCCAGACCGGTCTGCTCCACCCACTGCTCGACCAGGGGCTGAAGCGTTTTCTCGGGGTGGTCCAGCCGGAACGCCGCCTTCACTTCCGGCCGCGCAGCAATAAGACGGGCGATCCCCAGTACCCTATCACCCGCGAGATCGTCCATTTGCCCAGTGAGGGCCTGGCTGGCGAGATAACCGGCGACCAGCCCGGAGAAGAGGAGCACAGCCACAACCAGCGCCGTCAGCTTCCACTGGAGGGGCACGTAGGGGATGGTTCGCCTCATCGCAGTGAATCGGTTCTGGCCATCATATGGGGTGGACGTGGCTAATCCTCCGCGCCGTTCACCTGTAGCTTGAGTTTACATTTGCCTCGGTAAGCTGTCAAACTGTCTAGGGGGTTCCCCTACCCTTATACCCATAAAATGTGGATAACTCGCTATTTCCTGTGGATATTCCTTCGTTTATGTGGATAACTCGCCTACTTGTCCAGGTCGCCGCACCCTCAATCTACCTTTGTCGAAACGCCGTATGAACGTTATCCCGACATCGCCACATTCTTTCCACCAGCTCTTCATGTGCGGCCAAGACTCGCCAGGCACGATATCCCCAATTCCACACCCTCTACTACTGATCCTAAAGATTCTCCCATATAGAAAAGGTCTGTTGAACAATATTGGGAGTACCCACTATAGTTGGTATAGCAATTGCGCGCCGTTCAAAGGTCCGAGGAGGATGCTTTCTTGTTTATAGATGAGGCTAGGATCCAAGTGCAGGCGGGAGATGGGGGTGACGGTGCCGTTAGCTTCCGCAGGGAGAAGTTCGTTCCTCGTGGGGGACCTGACGGTGGTGATGGCGGGCGAGGAGGCAGCGTCTATCTGGAGGCAACCGAGGAGCTTAACACCCTGTACGGCTTTCGCCATAAGCAGCGCTTCAGGGCTGGAAGGGGTGGAAATGGCGCCGGCGCCCGGAAGCATGGTTCGAAGGGAAGGGATCTGACCATCCCTGTACCGGTGGGAACCGTAGCACACGGGGACGATGGCGTGGTTGTAGCGGATCTGACCAGCCCCGGCCAGCGCGAGTTGGTGGCCAGGGGCGGCAGCGGCGGTCTGGGAAACGTGCATTTCACGACGGCGGTTATGCAGACACCTCGCATAGCCCAGAAGGGCGAGGCCGGTGAAGAGCGGGAGCTGAGGCTGGAGCTGCGATTGCTGGCCGACGTTGGCCTTGTGGGGCTGCCGAACGCCGGAAAGTCTACCCTCCTGTCGAGAATTACCGCCGCGAGGCCGAAGATCGCCGATTACCCCTTCACTACCCTGGTGCCAAATCTGGGAGTTGTGGCCCTTCGTGACACGACCTTCGTGGTCGCTGACATACCTGGATTGATCGAGGGTGCGCATCGGGGAGCTGGCCTCGGGCAAGAGTTTCTGCGCCACGTGAGGCGGACCCGACTGCTGGTGCATTTGCTGGAGGGCTCGTCCCCGGATCCCGTTGCGGACCTGGACGTGGTCAATCGGGAACTGGAGGAGTACGATCCGGATCTTCGGAGGAAGCCTCAGCTGGTGGCCTTTAACAAGATGGACCTTGCCGAGGCAAGAGAAGCGTGGCCGGAAGTTCGCGAGAGGCTCAGATCGAGGGGAATGGATGCTCTGCCCATTTCGGCGGCAACCGGTGAGGGAGTGAAGGAGTTGCTGGAATTGGTCGCGGCGAAGCTGGGTGAGAGAGTGGAGGCAGCACGCAAGGCTGAGGAGATCCGGGTGTACCGCCTCGAAGCGGAAGCAGGCGAGGCCGTGGCAGTGGAAAAGGAGAGGGATGGCTACAGGATCAGGGGAAGAGCAGCCGAGCGGGCCGCTGCCCTCATAAACGTTGAGACCACCGAGGGGCTGATGGTACTCAGGCAGAGGTTGTCACGTCTGGGAGTGGGTAAGATGTTGGAGAGGGCGGGGGCAAAGGCGGGCGATATGATTAGAGTAGGGGAAGTGGAGTTCCGTTGGGAGGGGGAGAAGAGGTGAGGCTGGGGATCATGGGTGGCACCTTCGACCCCATTCACTTCGGTCATTTGGTGGCGGCCCAGGAGGTGCTGTGGGCGCTGGGGCTGGAGAAAATGCTGTTCGTCCCGGCCGGGGAGCCCCCTCACAAGATCCCCGATGGATCGTCATCTGTGAGCCACAGGGTCCAGATGGTGAAGTTGGCGATAGCATCCAATCCCGGTTTCGAGCTTTCGATGGTGGATGCCAGCCGGCCGGGTAAATCGTATACGGTGGACACCCTCAGGATCCTGAGGGAGCAGCTGGACTCCGGGGTGGAGCTGTTCTTCGTCTTGGGCATGGACAGCCTGGCTGAGATGATCAATTGGAAGGATCCCGCTGGAATTATCGCTCAGTGCAGGTTGGCTGTCGTGAACCGGCCTCCATACCCAGAGCCGGAGTTGACAGCTCTGGAGAGGCAACTGCCGGGCATCGCCGCTCGGCTGGATGTTGTGTTCATGCCGGGTATCGGCACATCGGCCAGCGAGCTTCGGCGGAGGGTGGCGGCCGGTCAGCCGATCAGGTACCAGCTTCCGGATGCTGTGGAGGCCTATATCAAGGATAATGGCCTCTATAAGAGCGCGTAGGGGCGACCGGCCGCCCCCTATGGGCTCTTACGATATCAGGCAGCACCCCTCAAGAAGAAGAGCCCCATGACGATTGCCCCCAGACCGAGACGGTATCCGACGAATAGGTTCAGGCTGCGTTTTTGCAGGTAGCCCAGCAAGAAGCTGATCCCCAGATACCCTACCGCCGCCGCGGCGACCACACCCGCCAGAAATGGGATCTGCTCGTCGGCTGGAAACCCACCTCTAAAGAGACCGAGCATCTTGTAGAGGAAGGCTCCGGCAACTATGGGCCCGGACATCAAGAAGGAGAATCTGGCGGCGTCTGCCCTGTTCATCTGGAGCAGCAGCGCGGCGGTCATCGTAACGCCGGATCGTGAGGTACCCGGGACGAGGGCCATGGCCTGAGCGAGTCCGATGATCACCGCGTCGGACATGGTCAGTTGGGACAGCGATCGTCGGTGGCTGGAGATGTGATCGGCTGCCAGCATGATCAGACCCATCAGCACGAGAAGAATGGCTACAAGCCATGGTGCCCGCAACAGCTGCTCGATCTTCGTCTCAAACAGCACTCCAAGGAAGGCTCCAGGAATGGCGGACACGATGATGTACCAGACCAGGCGGCGGTGATGGTCTCCTTGAAGGCTTCGATCCCTGAGAGTGCTGAAGAAGGCTTTGACCAGGGCCACCCAGTCTCGCCAGAAGTAGATGATGAAGGCCAGCGCGGTGCCACCGTGGAGAGCCACGTCGAAGGTCAGAGTGTGTTCAGGCCATCCGAACACCCAGGGGACGAGAATGAGGTGACCCGAGCTGCTTATCGGCAGAGGCTCGGCCAGCCCCTGGACGATTCCCAGAACGACCGCCCTGAATGGATCCATGAAGGCTAATCCTCACCTTTCCTCTTGTTTTCCAGATAGAGGTCATGCCGGTTGGCGCGTACGATACAGCAGCAACAGAGTGGTGGCAAGCGCAGCACGGACCGCTGGCACCACCAGTGCATTCCGTTAGAGAGCCGTTGGGGGCCACGCCTGCTCAGGGTGTGATCCCTCCAAAGGGGGAGGATTATGGAATGGACAGCCCGAAACTGGTTGATCGTGGCCGCTGCTCTGCTGCTGCTCACGGTTGGGGGCGGCCTGCTACAGGGGGCTGGGTTCGGCGGCGGCAGTGATGCCCTGCTGACGGTGGGCTGGTGGGTTGCTGCCATAGTGGCGCTGGTGGACGGGGTTCTCCGCTCCCTGGGTAGGTCCTCCCTCCTGGGTACCGGTAGGGGTATAAACCGGCTGCTTGCATTGGTCCAGATCCTCCTTGCGGTTCTCTTGATCAGGAGTCTCTTACCTCCAACCCCATGATCGCAATCCCCGTACTAAGCTGTGGCGCTGCTGCTGCTGATGCCGGGCTCCATGTACAGCACGGCACCCCTGCCTGGCGCTGAGGCGCTCTCGCTGGTGAACTACAATGGCGAAAGTCCCTTCTACGCCGACGGGTGACCCCAACGAGGGCGCCGGCGACACCCATACCCACACCCAACTCCCACGGAGACCTCACAGGTAGCCGGTGTGGCGGCGGCGGTGCCACCGATGTCGATAGTCTTGGCAGCGGTGTCTGCCGCGACCGCGCTGGGCACGCTGACCAGATACAGCCGCGGGATGATCATGGGGCTAAGTGAGGCAGGCGAGCGGGGGTCGACCGGCGGCCCGACCCTCACTCGCCTGCCCTAATCCGGCGAACAGGCTGCCCTAACCTACTTCGGCAGCGGGACTCCAGCCGGGAGGCCGGCTACCACCATGCCGATGCTTATCAGGATGGCGCTGAGAATGGTGACGATCACGCCGATCTTGGCGAGATCCTTGAAGCTGAAATAGCCATAGGCGTACGGCAGCACAAAGCTGGGGCTCTCGGTCACCAGGATGAAGTGGGTGGAGGCCGCGAAGCCCGCCGCCAGAGCCAGCGACAGCACCGGCAGCCCGTTCTGCTGGGCATAGGCGATGATGAAAGGCACGTTCACCGACGCCGCGGCGCCGAAGCTGGAGAAGCCCAGGGAGTCCACGGCCACCAGCGTCACCACGGCCAGCGGTTGCAGGGCCAGAGGGAGGGCGGCCATCGGCTTCATGGCGTTCTGGGCCACCCAGTTCGCGAGACCGCTGTTGGTGGCCGCGACGCCCAGGATGAAGCCGCCCACCACCAGCAGCATCGCCCCCCACTCGATCCCCTTCTCCATCTCACCCCACTTCTTGAACACCCCCACCCCGGGGAGGGTGACACCGGCCAGGATCAGGAGGGACACGAAGGCGATGGGGATCTTGGTCATGTCGCTGGTGAGCCAGAGCAGCACCGCCGCGAGGAAGACCACCAGCGTCGTCTTCTCAGCTGTACTCCATTCGCCCATCATCTTCAGTTCATGACGGACCGCATCCTTGCCGAAAGGAAGCTTCTTCATCTCCGGGGGGAAGATCCGCAGGATCAGCCACCAGGTAACGAGACCGATCACGATGAAGATGGGTGTGGCGATGGCCGTCCAGTCGAGGAAGGAAACCGACAGCTTGGCGTTCTTGGTGATGAAGCCCATGGCGATGATGTTAGAGCTGACTCCCGCGGGGGTGGAAACCCCTCCCAGGGTGGAGCCGAACATGATGGCCATCATCAGTGCCCTGCCAAGGTTGCTGAATCCCGGCTTGGCGTCCACGGTCCTGAGGAGGCCGATAACGAGGGGCAACATCATGGCGACCACGGCCACATCGGTGATGAACATTGAAATGACGAAGGATACCAGTAGGTACACCCCCACCACCCTGGTAACGTTAGTGCCGGAGAGGGATAGGAGGAGGTAGGTGATCCGCTTGCCCAGGCCGGAGGCGGTGAAGGCCAGGGAGAGCCCGAGCACCCCAACCAGGAAGGGGATCAGGGAGTCGCCAAAGCCCTCCTGGATCGTCTTGGCCAAAGGCATCACCCCGAGGGCATGTACCATCAGCGGCACCATGAGGGCGGTTATGGGGATAGGGAGGGCCTCTGTGACCCACCACATGACGGTGGTGATCATGATAGCCAGGGTCTTCACTGCTTCAGGCTTGAGGCCCGCCGGCGGCGGGACCACGGCTGAGATCAACAGGAGGACTATTCCTATGGCCAGAAACCCGGCCCTCTTGAGATTCTTGCTAGCGGTGCCGACCTGTGTTGAGCTGTTAATACCGTCTTCGCGAGCAGCCATCCCTCAATAATGCTCCTTCCATCAGTGATGATGTTGTGGGCACATGCTTTCTCCCATAGGAAGCGCTTTCAGAAAAGGTTTTCTGTGGATCGGCATTGTAGACGTGCCCGCGGAACTTGTCAATAGCCCTGCCGGCTGCCGAAGATGGGGCTCGAGCCCCAATAGCCGCCCCTTCTGTGCATCGAGCCGCTCGTTGGGTTATCATCCTCTTTGGGAAGGCAGGGGCCGGCCTCATCTGAAGCCCGGGCAAGAGGGAGCTCCAGATCCCTATCCCAGGGAGAGCGCTTTGGTCCGAAAACGACGGCAGGCCCGAGGACGAGAGATGCAGAACGGGTTTGAGGCAGCCGAAACCGAGGTGAAGAGCGCCGACCGGGGAACCGTCGCGGCGGCCGCGGAGGTGTTGGAGGGAAGGGGCCAGCGGCGGGCCGTGAGCCGCGTTCTTCCCTTCTTGGGCCCAGCCTTCGTGGCTACCGTCGCCTACATAGACCCCGGCAACTTCGCCACTAACATCCAGGGTGGTGCCCAGTTCGGCTACATGCTGGTGTGGGTGGTCCTGGCCGCCAACCTGATGGCCATGCTGATCCAGGCCCTGTCGGCCAAGTTGGGTATCGCCACCGGCCGCAACCTGGCGGAGGTGATGCGGGAGCGTTACCCGCGCCTCGTTGTATGGGGAATGTGGGTTCTGGGGGAGATAGTGGCGATGGCCACGGACCTGGCCGAGTTCCTGGGCGCTGCGCTTGGGTTCAATCTGCTCTTCGGCATTCCTCTTCTGGCCGCGGGGGTGCTGACCGGGGTGGTCACCTTCCTCATCCTGGGGTTGCAGCGCTACGGTTTCCGCCCACTCGAGGCGGTTATCACCGCCCTGGTGGGGGTGATCGCCCTCTCCTACCTGGTCGAAACCATCTTCGCTCCACCCGACTGGGCGCGGGTGGGCCTCGCCGTTGTGCGACCGCAGTTCTCTGGGACCGAGAGCATACTGCTGGCGGCCGGCATCCTGGGGGCGACGGTGATGCCACACGTGATCTTTCTCCACTCGGCCCTGACACAGGACCGGATCGTGGTGCGGGATGAGAGGAAGATGCGCCGCCTCTTCCACTTCGAGTTGATCGACGTGGTCATCGCGATGGGTATCGCCGGGTTGGTGAACGCCGCCATGCTGATCATGGCGGCCACCACATTCTATTCCAGGGGAATGACCGGTATCGGAACGATAGAGGAGGCCCATCAGACCCTTGCGCCGCTCCTTGGTAGCGCCTCCAGCTACATCTTTGCCCTCTCTCTGCTGGCCTCGGGGCTCTCTTCCACCACAGTGGGGACAATGAGCGGCCAGGTGATCATGCAGGGCTTTATGCACCGTACAATTCCCCTCTGGCTGAGGCGGATCGTCACCATGCTGCCGGCGTTTGTTGTCATCGTCATAGGGCTGGACCCTACCCGAACCCTGGTGGTCAGCCAGGTGGTACTCAGCTTTGCGATACCCTTCGCCCTGATCCCACTCGTCATGTTCACCAGGAATCGGGATCTCATGGGCCCACTGGTGAACCGGTCTCTGACCACCATAATCGCCTCGGTGGTGGCCGGGTTGATCGTGGCCCTGAACATCTTCCTGCTTTACCAAACCATGTTCGGAGGTGGTGCCTCATGAAAAGTATGCGGAAGCTGCTGGTGCCGCTAGACGGCTCTCGACTGGCCGAGGCGGTTGTGCCCGCGGCCTATCTGCTGGCCAGCCGCTTCGACGCGACGGTCTCGCTGCTGCACGTCCTGGAGCGGGACGCTCCGGAGACCGTTCATGGAGAGCGGCATCTGGCCGGCGTTTCAGAGGCGGAGGCCTACCTGGAACGGGTTGCGGAGCAGTGTCGCGGCCAGGGTATCCCCGTGGAGGTCCACGTCCATCCCAACGAGGAGCGAGACGTGGTGGCCAGCATCATCGGCCACGCACGGGAGTTCGGCGCCGGCTTGATCCTGCTGGCGACACACGGGTGGGGCGGCATGAGGGACCTGCTGGTGGGCAGCATCGCGCAGCAGGTCCTGCGCCGTGGAACTATCCCCGTCCTGCTGGTGAAACCCACGTTGGAGGGTGGAGCCCCACCGTTTGAGGGCAAGAGGCTGCTGGTCCCCCTGGATGGGAAACCGGACCACGATGGGGCAGTGCTGCCGGTGGTGGAATCGGTGGCCGGACCCCTTGGCGCCAGTCTGCTGCTGCTGATGGTGGTTCCGACTCTCGGCACGATGCCACGGGACCAGGGGGCGGCGGCGATGCTGTTGCCGGCCGCTACCTCAATGGCGTTGGACATGGAGGTTGAG
>JAJYNT010000488.1 GCA_021786215.1 Chloroflexota bacterium
TGCTGCCGTTAGACAGCTTTTCGGCCACCTCCTTGAACTTCAGGGCCGCTTTTCCCTTAGGTGTGCCCTCAGCTACAACGTGGGAGAATTTGACCACCAGCTTCTGGGCTGGGGCCGCCTGCTGCGTCCCGCTCGCTGCGGGAGCACTCTGCCCGGCCGCGGGTTTGGCCGGAGCGGCGCTTTGCTCTGGAGCGCCGCCGAACCGCTGGCACCCTGCCAGAAGGCCCGCGACCAGCACCACCGTGGCGACTGCAGACGATACGACTGCCATCCGTTTGCTGTGCCGGATACCCATTGACATGCCTTACCCTCCTTAACGGTCCATTATGGTGATGGCAACCCCGATTGGGATTCGCCCGTGGGCGCGTGGGAGCAGGGCAATTCGTCACAAGTTGGGGCCGCAATGAATGAATAACGCCTCGACTCCAGCCGGCCTTGAGATGGGTTTTCCAACAGACAACTGGATCAGCGGGCCATCTTTGGCGGAAGTGGACCCTGGCATTAGGGTCCCTGCTAGCTGACGATGCTAGAGGCTAGTGCTTCGACACAGTGAAGGTGATGGTTACTGTCATGCTGAGCGAAGCGAAGCATCTCCACATTCCGCCGAGGAGATCCTTCGCTATCGCTCAGGATGACACTGGTCAGAACCATTGTGTCGCCGCACTAGTCTGGACAACGGGACTCTTGGGATATAGAGAAAGGAGGCGGTAGTGGCCCGTATTTCAGGGGTTGATATACCGCGAGACAAGCGAGTAGAGGTAGCCTTGACCTACATTTACGGTATCGGCCCGGCTACCAGCCAGAAGATCCTTGGCAGGACCAGGATTAGTCCGGACACCAGGGTCAAGAACCTTACCGAAGACGAAGTAGCGCGACTGAGAGAGGCCATCGACCGCGAGTACAAGGTTGAGGGCGATTTGCGCCGAGAAGTCAACCTGAACATCAAGCGGCTGATTGAGATCGGTTGTTATCGTGGAGTCAGGCACAGGAGAGGGCTGCCGGTACATGGGCAGCGCACCAGGACCAACGCACGCACGAAGCGTGGTCCGAGGCGAACGGTAGCCGGACGCAAGAAGGCATCAGCGAAGAAGTAGTCGGCGTGCTCTGGAGCGTACTCTCCAGAGCGGGCCGCAAGATTAGGCGCAAAAGGAGTATCGGTTGGCTGACAGGAGACGCGCACCGCGGGTCAGGAGAAGAGAGCGGAAGCAGGTTCCGCGTGGTAACGCCTACATTCAGTCGAGCTTCAACAATACCATTGTGACCATCACGGACCCCGACGGCAATGCCATTGCCTGGGGGAGTGCGGGAACCGCTGGGTTCAAGGGCTCCAGAAAGAGCACCCCTTATGCGGCGGGGCTGGCAGCCGAGGGTGCGGCCAGAAGGGCCATGGAGCACGGGCTGCGTCAGGTCGAGGTGTACGTGAAGGGCCCTGGGTCGGGACGTGAGGCGGCTATCAGGTCGTTGCAGGCTGCTGGGCTCACCATCAGTGCAATTACCGATGTGACGCCCATCCCTCATAACGGGTGCCGTCCGCCCAAGAAGCGTCGCGTCTAGGAGATGAAGCAGTCAGCCGTCAGCAGTCAGCTATCAGCGAGGCTCGAATGGCGGCATTGACGGGAGTACTCGGGCGGCATGGCCAGCTCGAGATTGGTTGTTCTTTGCTAAGCACGTTCTTTGTGCTGGAAGCTGATAGCTGGAAGCTGATAGCTAATCAGGAGGTCGGATGGCAAGATACACGGATGCCGTGTGCCGGCTCTGCCGGCGACAGGGTGTGAAACTGTTCTTGAAGGGTGACAAGTGCTTCACCCCCAAGTGCCCGGTGGAACGCCGAGCCTACGCTCCTGGCGAACATGGACAGAGGCGGAGGAAGGTCTCGGAGTACGGGTCTCAGCTGAAAGAGAAGCAGAAGGTTCGCAACATTTATGGCGTGCTCGAGCAGCAGTTCCGGAAGCATTTCGAGGAGGCTGAGCGGCGCCCTGGCATCACGGGTGAGAATCTTCTGCAGATCCTCGAGATGAGGCTGGACAACGTGGTGTACCGATTCGGCTGGGCATCTTCACGGAATCAGGCCCGGCAGCTGGTTCGCCACGGGCATTTCAAGCTGCGTGGTCGGAAGACAGACATACCTTCGGCTCAAGTCAAGCCTGGAGACATCATTAGCGTTCACGATGGGAGTAGAGACAACGAGTACTTCCAGATGGTGATTCCCTCGATGGCCAAGAAGACCATTCCGAAGTGGTTGAGCTTGGACGCGGACGGGATGTCTGGACGTGTTCTGGCTGCGCCGTCTCGAGAAGAGATAGACACCAACGTCAGCGAGCAACTGGTGGTGGAGTTCTACTCTAGGTAAGATCTCGAGGATGACAGTGTCACGGCTGGCCAGGAAGGGGAGAGATCCTTACTGGAGCCGTTTCTCCCGGAATTACGAAGGAGGCTTCAGCCTTGCTGGAAACATATACGCCGAAGGTAGAAAGCATCAAGAGTAGCGAGAATCAGGGGACCTTCCAGATCGATCCTCTCGAGCCTGGATATGGAGTTACCCTGGGCAATGCCCTGCGGCGGGTGTTGCTGTCATCGCTGCCCGGTGCGGCCGTGACTTCCATAAAGATTGATGGGGTCTATCACGAGTTTGCAACGGTCCCTGGTGTTCGTGAGGATACCACGGAACTGATCCTGAACGTCAAGAAGCTGCGGCTGAAGAGCTTCTCCGAACAACCGGTTCAGTTGCGCCTGCAGGCTAAGGGGCCGGGAGTAGTGACCGCCGCGGATATCGTGGCTCCCAGCGATGTGGAGGTAGTGAATCCTGAGCTGCACCTGGCGACTCTGGACTCGCCGGAGGCTTCACTGGAGATGGAATTGGTTGTCGAGCAGGGAAAGGGTTACCTGCCGTCTGATGGTAGAGAGGCTCCTTCCATTGGGGTGATACCGATCGATGCCATCTTCACTCCTGTCCGGAGGGTCAATTACACCGTGGAGCACGTCCGGGTGGGCTCTCGGACCGACCTTGATCGGTTGGTGATGGACATCATCACTGATGGAACCATCAGTCCCACTGATGCCTTGAGCGAGAGTGCCAGCATCCTGGTTGGATATTTCTCAATTTTCAGCGAGTTGGGTCAGGCTGGCAAGCGGGGCGAGAGGGCAGTGATTGGTGCCAGAGCTGCGGTAGGTAAGGATTACGAGCGACCCATCGAGGACCTTGACCTGTCGGTGCGGGCGTACAACTGTCTCAAGCGATCAGGGATCACCAAGATCGGCCAGTTGCTGGAAATGAGCGAGGAGGACCTCCTGGCTGTTCGCAACTTCGGTCAGAAGTCGCTGGACGAGCTGAAGCAGCGGCTTGAGGCGATGGGGTACACTACTCGCTCCGAGAGAGCTGGGGGCGTAGAGGAGGGCCGTCCCACTCCCGCTGAGACAGAGGGTATCGAGGAAGAAGAGGAAGCCGAAGGAGTCGACGAGGACGAGTTGACCGCGGAGGATGTTGGCCCCGGGGTCTATGAGCCCGAGGAAGTAGAGGCCGGCGTCGAAGACGAGGAGTAGGTTAACGGAGGATCTGGCGAGTGAGACATCGTGTAGCTGGCCGAAAGCTGGGAAGGCCCACGGATCACCGGCTGGCCCTGTATAGAAACCTGACCACCGATCTGCTGCGCTACGAGAAGATCCGAACGACCGAGGCCAAGGCCAAGGAAGTTAGGCGGCTGGCGGAGGAGATCATTACCAAAGCCAAGGGCGGGGAGTTGCATGCCCGGAGGCAGGCTTTGGCAGAGTTGTACGATCCCCAGGTGGTGGACAAGCTATTTGCCACCATCGCCCCCAGGTTCAAGGAACGGCCGGGCGGCTATACCAGGACCATAAAGATCGGCCCGCGGAAAGGTGACGCGGCGCTCGTGGTGCAGTTGGAGTTGGTGATCTAGGCCGGTCCAGGGTACGAGGCGCGGTGTAACGGGCGCCTCGACCTTTCGGGGTTAGGGCTGTTGCGTAATCTTAGGGCGGTGGTCGAGTACGACGGTACCGACTATCATGGGTTCGCGATTCAGACGGGGTTGCGTTCGGTTCAGGGTGAGCTGGAGAGCGCGGTTGCCATGGTTACCGGGGTAAAGACCCGGGTGGTGGGGTCGGGCAGAACCGATGCCGGCGCGCATGCTCTAGCTCAAGTGGTTTCCTTTCATACCGAGTCGCGACTTGCTCCTCTGGAGCTGATGAGGGCCCTCAACGCCAACCTGCCGCCAGATCTGGTGGTGAAGCAGGTGGAGGAGGCGGAGGAGGGGTTTCACGCTCGAAGGAGCGCCCGGCGCCGGCACTACCGTTACTCTTTGTGGAACGCTGACTTGCCCTCAGTGTTCACCAGGAGATACCGGCTTCATGTGTCGGGGTCTCTGGATCTGGAGGCGATGAACCAGGCCGCCGGCACCCTGGTGGGGACGCGGGATTTCTCCTGTTTCACCTATGGCGTGGCCCGGTTCCTGGCAGGAGGCCGGCGCCGAACCACGGTGCGAACGCTGTTCTCGGCCCGATGGCAGGGGACCCCGCCGGGGGTGGATTTCGATGTGGTGGGGACGGCGTTCCTGCCACACATGATCAGGAACATGGTGGGCGCAATGCTGAGGGTTGGGCAGGGAAGGTTGGCGCCCCAGGAGTTTTGCGATCTGGTTGATCGTTCGGATCCGCAACTCTCGACGGTGAAGGCCCCGGCTCACGGTCTAATGCTGGTAGGAGTGGAGTACTAAGGAGGGCGGGTGAAGACCTATAATCCTAAGGCCTCCGAGGTCGTCAGACGCTGGCACGTAATAGACGCATCTGGTCAGACGCTCGGTCGGCTCGCAACGCAGATAGCACAGTTGCTCAAGGGGAAGAACAAGCCTTACTACGTGCCGTACATGGACGTTGGGGACTTTGTGGTGGTGGTCAACGCCGAGAAGGTTCGAGTGACCGGGGACAAGCTGGGGCAGAAGCAGTATTACCGGCACTCCGGGTATCCAGGGGGGATCCGGTCGGTGTCGCTCGGCACACAGCTCAGTGTGCATCCCACCAGGGTGATCGAGCACGCGGTGCGGGGCATGCTGCCTCACAATGCGCTCGGGCGCGCCATGTATCGGAAACTGAAAGTGTATGCTGGGCCCACGCACCCTCATAGCGCTCAGGTGACCCATCAAGAGAAATGAGCTATCAGCTATCAGCTATCAGCCCTGCTCTATCGCGGCTAGCTGAAAGCTGAAGACTGATGGCTGACAGCTTCTAAAGGAGTTGGTTGTGGCTAACATGGATCAGATAGCAGCGGTGGGAAGGCGCAAGACCTCGGTGGCGCGGGTGGTGTTGGGACCAGGCACCGGTGCGATCACCATAAACGGTCTTGACCTGAAGGATCGATTTGCCAGGGCCGCGTGGCAAGAGATGGTCACGATGCCGTTGAGGCTGACGAACACCCTTGGCAACTTCAGCGCTACGGTACGCGTCCACGGGGGCGGCGTTGTCGGCCAGGCGGGAGCGATCCGTCATGGCATCGCGCGGGCTCTTTCCAAGGCCGATGAGAGCCTGAAGCCTGCCCTGAGGAAAGCGGGCTTGCTAACTCGGGATCCCAGGGTGAAAGAGCGCAAGAAGTACGGCCTCAAGCGGGCCCGGAAGGCGCCTCAGTACACCAAGCGGTAATCTGAGGCTTTATGGACCAGGCGGATGGGGGCGATCAGGTGGATCGCCCCTATTGATTCGTGGCGAATCTCCTGTTCGGCCTCTTTGCCAAACGATTGGGGCGCCGCCCTCGCTAGCGCACGAAGTAGAGGATCAGGATGGAGATGACGCCCCATCCGAAGACCGCGGCCACGAGATGGCGATCTGACAGGAGAAGGTCCTCGGGAGCGCCGCCAACCCCTTTGACGTGGATCAGGTAGAGGTAGCGGAAGATGCCGTAAAGCAAGAAGGGCACCGTCAGCATCATGGCGCCGTTCCGCGGGAGGTTTTCCGCCGAGAAGCTATACAGGCTGTAGGCGATGACCGTGGCAGAGGTGACCACGGAGATCATCTGGTCCAGAAGGGCCAGGTTGTATTCCTGCAGGATCCGACGATGACTCGTGGCGCTGCTGTCCAGCAGCACCAGCTCGTGACGTCGCTTGCCTATAGCAAGGAAGAGCGCCCCCAGCATGGTGCAAACGTATAGCCATGGGGAGATCGGCACGGCGATGGCGACGGCCCCGGCCGCAGCTCTCAGGACGAAGCCGGCGGCGAGCGCGAGCACGTCGACAATGACCATATGCTTCAGCCAGAACGAGTAGGAGAAGGTGAGGGCCAGGTAGAGTAGCGCCATGAAGGCGAAGTTGGTTCCGAGTGCGGCGGCTAGCCCGAGAGCAGTTGCCAGGAGGACCACCGCGGTCAGCGACGCTAGATTGCGTGGAACCTGGCCTGAAGCGATGGGCCTCTTGCGTTTGGTTGGGTGCTGCCGATCTTGCTCCAGGTCCACCAGATCGTTGACCAGATAGGTGACGGAGGCCAGGAGACAGAAGTCGAGGAATGCGAGACCAGACGTTTCGAGGGCGTGGAGATCGCCCAGACTTCGGGCAAACACCAGCGCCAGGAAAAGAAGGCCATTCTTGGTCCACTGCTTGGGCCGCAGCGAGACCAGGAGCGCCCGAGCCAGAGATGGCAGGCCCCGATTTTCCGTCTTGGATGCGATGGTCTGGGGATCTCTGGCCACTTCTAACCTTGTCCAGACGATAGATGCGACTGCCCCTGACTCTTCTCTAAATGCGTCATTCCCTAAGTACTGTACGGTCGCCATCACAGTCATGCCGGCGCAAGCGGGCATCCAGGGTCTGCTCCGTGCCTTGGTGACCTGGACCCCCGCGAAAGCGGGGGTGACGCGTGTGGAGGTTGTCCCCGTAACCCACTTATGGAATGACTCACTAAATGGGCTTCGTCGATGAACTGATGATACCGGAGGGGACAGGTGGGGTCAACGCCGGCCCTTTCGCGAGCTTTCGAGCATTCCAGCGACTCGAGAGGCTGCCTTCTCCGCTCCCTCCACGACCCGTTGTATGAGCTCAGATACCGTTGGCAAGTCTTCAATCATCCCTGTCACCTGGCCTGCCCACGCCATCCCCTGTTCCAGATTGCCTTCCCTGGCGGCTCGGAAGTTCACGTCCCCGCTAATGAGGGGCAGCAGTCCCTCCAGGGTGGCGCCTCGTCGCTCCAGTTCCAGGATCCTATCCGCCCACGGCCCTTTCAGGACGCGGGCCGGGCGCCCGATAGTGCGCTCGATCACGACAGTGTCGGTCTCCAGAGCCTGGACGAGAGCGTCCTTGTAGGCTGGATGAGCGGGGCTCTCTCGAGTTGCGACGAAGCGGGTTCCCATCTCGATCCCCTCGGCGCCCAGTGCGAGAGCCGCCGCGAGGCCTCGACCGTCGCCGATGCCGCCGCTCGCAAGCACAGGGATACCAACGCTGTCCACCACCCTGGGTACCAGTACCATTGTTCCGATGTCGTCTCGGCCTATGTGGCCTCCTCCCTCGAAGCCCACCGCGATGACGGCGCTGGCTCCTAGCTCCTCGGCCTTTCTGGCCTGCCTGACACCAGCGACTAGAACCATGGTGCAGATATCCCGACCTCGCGTCTGCTGCAGGAAGAACTCCGGATTGCCGCCTGTGAAGCTGCAGATGCGGATGCCGGCGTCCAGAGCGGCTGTGAGATGATTGCCCAGAGGACGGAAGCCGATGGAGAAGTTCACCCCGAACGGTTTTGTGGTGAGGGAGCGGGTCTGGTCAATGGCCTCTTTCAACGCGTCGGGAGTGGGGAAAGCGGCCGCGGTAAGCTGTCCCAGGGCTCCAGCATTGGATACCGCGGCGCACAGCTCCGGCAGTGCCAGGTGCTGCAATCCCCCCTGAACTATGGGATATCGGACTCCCAGAAGGTCAGTGATTCTCGTACGCATTGTCCCCTGCCTCCAAAGCGGGGTTTGGATAAGTCGAACCCCTCATGTTGGTCGTATCTTACGCCCAGTTGCCGGGATGTTCGACCCATGAGCGAAAGGTGATGAAATGGGCATGGGGTCGATGACTCTTCAGACCCCATGCCCATGGATCTACGAGGCCTCTGGCTGGGTTGCCCTGTGTGCAGAGGCGCTACCAGTACTTGGAGAGGGCTGTAATTTCACGCGTTACCACATCCAGGAGGGCCGGGCGGCCGTCTTGAGTCGCTCGGAGTGCCCGCTTGGCCGCCGGGATGATCTCATCCGGCCTCTCGACCCGCTCTGAGTAGGCGCCCAGTCCTTCCGCGATCTTGGCGTAGTCACCGCTGATGTATCGTGCCCGATAGAGCCGAGTGGCGTTGGGTAGGTGCTTCTCGTAATCACCCATCAGCCCGTTGTTGAAGACGACGGTGAGGGTGCCGATGTGGTTGCGGGCGGCCGTTTCGATCTCGAGGCCGCTCATTCCGAAGGCGAGATCTCCCATCACGTTTAGCACTGTCTTGTCGGGTTTGGCCACCTTTGCACCCAGAGCTAGAGGGATGCCGTAACCCAGGTGGGTGGACTTGCCCCAGCCGATGTAGCTGTTCGGCTCCAATGCCTTCCAGAAAGGCACCATCATGTCTCTGGGGGTGCCGGCATCGTGGGTCGCGATGCTGTTTCTCAGATCCACGACCTGCTGCAGATCCCAGATGACCCTGTATGGATTGATGGGAGTTCCTTCGTCAGTCAGTTTGGGCATCCACTCCTTGAGCCACTCTTCCCTCATCGCACCGATCTCTCGGGCGGTCGCGTCGTCTCCCTTTCTTCCGTCCGGGCCTATCTGGCGCTGCACCTCCTCGATAATCTGCTGCAGGACCAGCCTGGCATCTCCCTGCAGCAGGTGCGAAGACAGGTAGTCCCGATTGAAGTCCCTTTCGTCCACCGTGAGCTGTATGGCCAGCTTGCCCCTGGGGATAGGTGCGTCGTAGCTGGAGATGGCGAGCCCGCTGCCCGCGCCGAAGATCAGATCGGCCTCGGCAAGAAAGTGGGCCAGGGGACGGGAAGCAGCCGCGGAGGAAGCCCCGAGGGAAAGGGGATGGTCCTCGGGGAAGGCGCTCTTGCCTTGAAGGGTTGTCATCACTGGGGCTTGGAGTAACTCGGCCAACTCGCGCAGCTCGCTCCATGCCTCGGCATACAGGATGCCGACCCCGGCGTGGATGATAGGTCTCCTGGCGGCGATAAGGGCTCTCGCTGCCTCTCGGACGGCAGCTGGATCGGCCATGCTCTTGGTGCCCCTGACGGGGTTGTAGGTCAGGGCTGCCTCGTCAATCTCGGCGGACAGAACGTCGGAAGGCATCTCCAACAAGACGGGCCCAGGTCTACCGGCCCTGAGAAGGGTGAAGCCGCGCCTGAGAAACTCGGGGACGCGATCAACGGAGTTCATGCGGCCGGCCCACTTGGTGACGAACTGGAAGTTCTTCACGGCTTCGAAAGTGGGCGCCGAGTCCAGCCGTTTCTGATTGAATCCGGCGGGCAGGTACAGGATGGGTGTGGAGTCCGAGTAAGCCTGAGCAATTCCGCCGAAGGCGTTCTCGGTTCCTGAGATCGGCTGTGTGACGCAAACCCCGATGCGGCGGCCGTTTGTCACCCTGGAATATGCGTCGGCCATGCCGACGACGGTCCTTTCGGTACGGGCGATAATGGGCTGGATTCCCAGCTCGGAACCGGTGTCGATCACCGGGTTGATTGGAAATGAGAAGAGGTGTGCGACACCCTCTTGCTTCAAGATCTTGGCAACTGCCGCTGCACCTTTCACTATGTTCGTCCTCCAGCAACAAGCATATTTATGATAGGAACCGACTGATTATACTATAGTCCGCGCGACCTGCCCACCCGTGCATTGCGTTTGGCTCGGCTCGGGCTGCGTTGACGTGGCGCGAGGGGTTCGGTATAATTCCAAGTGCGTTGGCACCTCCCGCTGTGGCGGACGGTTCCGCGAGAAAGCGGGGAGGGGTGGGTGAGTGGCTAATACCAACGGTCTGTAAAACCGTCGCCCTGACGGGCTACACAGGTTCGAATCCTGTCCCCTCCACCCAGCGTCATTCATAGGCGAGCCCACATAGCTCAGCAGGTAGAGCACGGTCTTGGTAAGACCGGGGTCATCAGTTCGAATCTGATTGTGGGCTCCAACAAACTCCTGTTATGCAAATAGACCGCCGGACGGTCTATTTTGGCGATTGGGACCGTTTCTCATCGAAAGCCGCAAACCCATCGAAATGATGAAAAGGAAGGTGCGCCGCCATGGCGAAGAAGAAGTTTGAGCGGACGAAGCCTCACGTGAACGTAGGGACGATAGGGCACGTGGACCACGGGAAGACGACGCTGACGGCCGCGATCACCAAGGTATTGGCGATGAGGGG